>NZ_JBHWVJ010000041.1:0-70438 GCF_042736725.1 Streptomyces sp. NPDC060028
GCGCACCCAGGGACCGAAGCCAGTCGCGGCAGTCGGCGACCGACTGGGCGAAGCGGTCGGCGGCGCGGCTGATCTCGGTGTGGTAGTCGGCGACGGCGCGGGCCGACCACGGCACGCGCAGGACGCCGGCGACGAGCTTGGCGGTGACCGACAGCGGGGACTGGCCGGGGACGCGGACCACGATGCGGCCGCTGGTGGTCAGTCCTATCTCGCCGAGGAACACCGGCTCGCCGGCGGCGGCTTCCGGGGCGCCCTGGTACTCGTACGGGTCGTCCTCGCGCCAGGTCACCGCGCACAGCACCTTGAGCGCGACCTCGTCGGCGGTGCGCAGGGCGCGCAGTTGGACGTCGGCGGGGACGAAGCCGTCGAGGGAGGCGAGGATGCCGACGGCGGTGGTGAGGTCGGGTGCCTCGGCGGCCTGCTGCCAGACCCGCTGCAGGAGTCCGGGGAAGCCCGCGTCCGGTTCGCCGACGCGGTCCGGCTTGACGGTGCCGCCGGCGGGCAGGCCGAGGCGGCTGGGGCGGCGGCTCTGCCGCTTCTTGGCGTTGAGGGCCCGGCGGGAGGTGCCGGAGCGGTCGGGGAGCGCGCTCACGCGGTGCCTCCGGCGGTCAGCTCGATGTGGTTCCACATCGACTCGTCGGTCGGGGTCCAGTCCTCGTCCACGTAGATGCAGTCGACGGGGCACTCGAGGACGCATACGGGGCAGCCTGAGCACAGTTCGGGGATGATCACGACGTCGATGCCGCGGTCGAAGATCGCCCCGAACTCGGCGGGGCAGGCGCGCAGGCAGGTGTCGCAGGTGATGCATTCCGACTTCTCGATGCGGCGCGGCGGCTTCTTCCATTCGCTGCGCGATCTCGAGGCGATCCGCTCCGCCCGCCCGGACGCCTCCGTCGGGGTGTCGCTTACCTTGAGCATGAGGTGCTCTCCTTCTGGCCTCTTCGCAAGTACCCGCGTATGAGCGTGTGGTGCAATGCCGATCCTGCAGGAGGGGGATTCACCTTCCGCTCCGAAGGGGCTCCACAACCCGCCTACATTGCAGCGGGGTGCGGTGCACCGGTAGTCGAGGCGGCCAGGATGGGCGGTCGCATTCCGCTCGAGGCGCGATGGGGCTTTTGGGTTCAGGGGTTTGTTTCGCTGTCGGCTGCCGTGGATCGGATGACTTTCCGTACTCGGGGCGGGCACCATGTCTGGACCTGGGAGGGCTGTTTCCGCGCCCCAATTCCCGACTCGCCCGGCTTCTTGCCCGGTTTTCGGAAGAAGCCGATGAGCAGAAGGACGACTTGCGATGAATCGACCAGTAGTGGCGTTGACCGCCGCATCGGCCTCGATCCAATGGAGCATCTGGGGTGAGGTGGAGGCCTGCCTGCTTCCCGTGACGTACCAGGAGAAGGTGGCGCGGGCGGGCGGCGCCCCGCTGCTCCTGCCGCCGATCGCGGACGCCGTCCGCCCGATCATGGAGCGGGTGGACGCGCTGTTGATGACCGGCGGCGAGGACGTGGATCCCGCCCTGTACGGGGAGGAGGCGGGGAAGTTCACGCGCGCCCCGGACAAGGTGCGCGAGGCCGCCGAACTCGCCGCGCTGGCCGTGGCGGAGGAACGCGGGATTCCGGTGCTGGGCATCTGCCGGGGCCTCCAACTGATCTCCGTCGTGCGCGGCGGCACCCTGGACCAGCACCTGCCCGAGCACTCGCCGCGGGTGCCGGGGAAGTACGACGCGCGGTCCGTCCGCGTGGAGCCCGGCTCGGTGCTCGGCTCCACGCTGGGGGCGAGCGCCACCGTGTACTGCCACCACCACCAGGGCATCGACAAGCTCGGCAGTGGGCTGGTGGCGACCGCGTGGTCCGCGGACGGGGTGATCGAGGGGGCGGAGGCGAAGGATCCGGCGGCGCCGTTCCTCGTCGGGCTGCAGGCGCACGGGGAGTTGGGCGAGGACACCGTCCCGCTCTTCGAGGCCTTCATCGAGGCTGCGAGGAGGGGCCCGCGGCGCGGGGGCGCTCCGCGGGGCTAGGCAGCGGGGTTCGGCGGGGCCGGCGGCGGGGCCGGCCGAGGGTCCGTGCGGCGCGCGGGGCCGGCGTTGGGGGCCGGCCGGGAGCGGCGTACGGGCACGGCGTACGGGGATGCGGTTGAGGTACGGAACGGGCGACGGCCCGGTCATCGCGGAGGTGCGCGGTGGCCGGGCCGTCGGCGTGTGGCCTTACGGGCGGACGCGCAGCAGCTTGCTGTCGGCGTTGTTGCCGGCGACCACGTAGATCTGGCCCTGCGGGCCGACGTCGATGCCGGTCGGCTGGCCGAGCTGGCCGGCGGTCGGGACCTCGGTTATCTGCTTGGTGGAGAGGTTGACCTTGGACAGGCGGCCGGGCAGCGGCGGGCCCTGGACGAAGCCGTCCGTGAAGGACAGCGCGTACAGGTTGCCCTTGCCGTCCAGGGCGATGTCGACGAGCGTGTTCAGGCCGGTGACGAGGACCTCGGGCTGGCCGCCCGGCGCGATCTTCCAGATCTTGGCGTTGCCCGGGCGGGCGCCGCCGAAGTCGGAGACGTAGAGCGTGCCGTCGAAGGCCCGGACGAGGCCGGTGGGCACGGCCTCGGCCGGGCCGGTGGAGGTGTCGTTCTTGGGGAAGACGAACTTGGTGGTGGTGGTCCCGCCGCAGTCGGCGGCGACGAGGGTGTTGGCGCCCGAGTCCGTCGCCAGGTAGCCGTGGCCGTTGCCGATGAAGCGCCACGGGTTGGCGTGCACCTCGCCCTGGTCCGGGTTCAGCCGGGTCTCGTGGTCGGCCAGGTCGGCGAGGACCTTTCCGTCCCGGGTGCGGAAGAGGGTGCCCAGCGTGGCCCCGGCCGGGCCGAGCGCCGTGCGGGTCTCGGTGGTGCCGCCCAGGCTGCTGAGGACCAGGTAGCCGCCGTCGGGGGCCGGTGCGACGGCGGTGGGGCCGCCGACCTCCTGGGCGCCGCCGGTGGCCGCCGAGCCGACGCCGGAGGAGGCCAGGCCGGTGACGACGCGGCCCTTGTGGCTGCCGTTGACCTGGTAGACGGCGCCGGTCGGGCCGGCGCAGTGGGTTTCCGCGGCGCAGTCCGTCTTGCCTTCGCCGGCTTCGGCGACCAGGATCCGGCCGTCCCGCAGGGCGGTGACGTCGCGGCCGTTGACCAGCCCGCTCGCCAGGACCTCGAGGGTGGCGGTGCCCTTGGCCTGGGCGGGGGTCGCAACGAGCGTGGCCGTGACGCCGGCCAGGGCCGCAGCGGTCAGGAGGGCGGTCCTCCAAGACCTGACTGAAGTCGACATGTCTCTCCTAGGTCGTGGGTGCCCCCGTCAAAGGAGCGATTCGAAATCCCGTGCCACGATAGGCAGTCGGGTTGGCCGGAATAACCCCTTGCCCGCTATGGGTGTACCGGGCTCCAGCGGGTCTCCGGGGGGATTGCAGCGAGGATCCACGGGATCTCGTTTACGGGTGGCCCGACCGGAATCCGGGGGCCGGTTTCGGTGGTTTTCGCGAATTCCATTCCCGTCCGTTTCCCGAGGTGCTCGCGAGGGATGCTCGAGTTTCTTCCGTGCATGCGCGAGGGCCCTGCCGGGGGGATTCGGCAGGGCCCTCGCGGTGCGCGGGAAATCGGCTCGTACGTCGGTCGGTGCGGGCGGGGTGCCGCCGTGGGCGGGGGACCGGGAACCACGGCGGCACGCCGGCGTGCGTCCGTGCCGGCGAGCAGGGGGGAGCCGCACGGCCCGGGCGCGGACCCATTGTGGGCGGCCCGGGACGAGCGGGGGTGGAGCCCGGATGGCGACGCCCTGGAACCGGTCGGCAGGAGGGTCCGGGGCTCGGGCTCCCGCTAGCGGGGGTCCACGGCGTCGGTGTCGGCCGAGGCGGGCACCAGGATGTCGAGCCGGGCGACCTCGGCCGGGGCCATGACCACCGAGACCTGGGTGATCCGGTCCTGCGCGATGGTGAACATCATGACGCGGAAGCGGCCGTCGACGCGGGCGACGACGCCCATGCCGCCGTTGACGAACGCCACCTGGGCGCTCTGCGCGAACTGCGCGAACGTGGCCGCCTGGCGGGCCACCAGGGCCGCTCCGCGGACCGCCGACAGGGCTCCCGCCATGCCGTTGTCCGAGCGCGCCACCACATCCGGGTCGAGCACCTCCAGCAGTGCCTCGAAGTCCCCGCCGCGGGCGGCGCTCAGGAAGGCGTTGACGATCCTGCGCTGGCGGCCGAGGTCCGGCTGGGGCAGGGTCTGCGCGCCCCGGACCCGGCGGCGGGCGCGGCTGGCCAGCTGGCGGGCCGAGGCGGGGGTGCGCTCCGTGACGACGGCGATGTCCTCGAAGGGCACGGCGAACAGGTCGTGCAGGACGAACGCGAGCCGCTCGGCGGGGGTCAGCTTGTCCAGGACCACGAGCATGGCGGCGCCGACGGAGTCGGCGAGCACGGCCTCGGCCTGCGGATCGCTCGGGCGCGCCGCCCGGGCCGCGCCTTCGCCGGGGGCCGGCTCCACCGGCCGTACCTCCAGGGGCTCCTCGCGCCGGGAGGCCCGGGTGCGCAGCATGTCCAGGCAGACGCGGCCGACCACGGTGGTCAGCCAGCCGCCCAGGTTCTCGATCTCCGCGGAGTCGCAGCGGCTGAGCTTGAGCCAGGCCTCCTGGACGGCGTCCTCCGCTTCGCTGAGCGAGCCGAGTATCCGGTAGGCCACTGCCCGAAGACGCGTCCGTTCGTCCTCGAAGCGCTTTGCCAGCCAGTCGTGCTCGTCCACTGTCCCGTCCTTGCTTTCCGCGTCCGCCGACAAGGTGACGGACTGTCACCAATTCTTATGCGGAAGGTAATTCTGTCAGTTCCGGGTCGAGTAGGGCACGTGCCGAGCAGTTCTCGAGTGATTCCTGAGCGGCTTTCCAGCAGATCTTGACAGCGTGGCCTGATCGGAAAGCAGAGGAGGAGCTGGTGCACGACATCCAAGAGGAACTCGACTGGCGTTCGTACAACCTCGTCATGGGAGCCCCGCCGCTGTGGCTCGCAGGCGCGGACGAGGAGGAGGAATGGGTCGACCCGCACATCGTGCGCGGCATCGACTGATAGACGGCCGGTCCGGCGGGACTCAAGGCGGAGTCGAGAGGCCCCGGGCACGCTGCCAGGCAGCGGAACTGCCAAGCGGAAGGTGGGGCGATGAAGCCGAGGTCCGGCGCGCGCCGCGGCCCGCGATCGGGGTCGGCCCTGTGGCTCGTCCCGGCGTCGTCGGCGACCGCTCTCACACACTCGATTCTGCATAGCTGAGGAGTTACCCAATGACTGCCCCCGACGTGGTCAAGAGCGGGAAGGGCACGGGAGCGGGCTACAAGCCCGGCACGATCCTTGCCTTTGTCTGCATGGCCCAGTTCATGGTCTTCCTCGACGTGTCGATCGTGAATCTCGCACTTCCGTCCATCCAGGACGGGCTCGGCATGTCCGACGTCAGCCTGGAGTACGTGGTCACGGCCTACGCGACCGTGCTGGGCGGCTTCCTGCTGCTCGGCGGCCGGCTCGCCGACCGCTACGGCCGCCGCCGGGTCCTGCAGACCGGTCTGGCCGTTTTCGCCCTGGCCTCGCTCGTGGCGGCCCTGTCCGACAGCGGCAACGTGCTGATCAGCGCGCGTGCCTTCCAGGGCCTCGGCTCCGCGATGATCGCGCCCTCGGCGCTCTCGATCCTGACCAACACCTTCCCCGAGGGTCCCGAGCGCAACAAGGCGCTCGGCCTGTGGGGTTCGCTCTCCGGTATCGCCTCGATCGTGGGCGTGATCCTCGGCGGTGTGCTCGCCGACGGCCCCGGCTGGGAGTACATCTTCTACATCAACGTGCCGATCGGTCTGCTCGGTGCGCTGTTCGCGGCGCGCGTCGTCCCGGACTCCAAGGCCGACGGCCCGCGTACCCGGTTCGACATCTTCGGTGCCGCGACGCTCACCAGCGCCCTGCTGCTGCTGATCTTCACCCTGGGTGAGGCCACGCACCGCGGCTGGGGCGACGGCCGCACGGTCGTCTCCTTCGTCATCGTGGGCGTGCTGCTCTCGGTCTTCCTGGTGATCGAGACCAAGGTCGAGGCGCCCGTGATGCCGCTGCGCGTCTTCCGCCTGAAGTCGGTCAGCACCGCGAACATCGCGGCCGTGTCGGTCTTCGGTGCCTTCTCCGCCCTGTTCTTCTTCGCCAGCATCTTCATGCAGCAGGTGTACGGGTTCTCGCCGATGAAGGCGGGCTTCTCGTACGTGCCCCTCGCGTTCTGCGTCGCGGCCGGCGCGGGCATCGCCTCGGGCCTGATCGCCAAGGTCGCGGCCCGCATCGTGCTCCTGATCGGTCTCGCCGCCACCATCGGCGGTCTGCTGCTCCTGACGCGGGCCCCGGCCGGCGGTTCGTACGCGGTCGACCTGCTGCCCGCCTTCATCCTCCTCGGCATCGGCTGCGGCATGTGCTTCGTGACGCTGCAGATCGCCGCGTTCGCCGGCATCGCCGACTCGGAGGCCGGTGTGGCCGCGGGTCTCATCAACACGAGCCAGGAGGCCGGCGGCGCGCTCGGTCTCGCCGTCATCGTGACCATCGCCTACAACGGCCTCGCCGAGAAGCTGACCAAGGCCGGCGGCGACGTCGCCAAGGCCGTGGACGTACAGGAGTCGGCGAACCACACCGCCTTCTTCGCGGCGGCCTGCTTCGCGACGGTCGCCCTGCTCATCGCGGCCTTCTTCTTCCCGAACGCCAAGCCGCAGGCGCCCGCTCCGGCGGCGCAGGCGGACGGCGAGCCGGCCGTCGAGACGCAGACGGTGATCGCGCACTGACGGTCTCCCGCTCTGCCCCTGCCCAGTGAAAGACCACAGTCAGACGGGGCAGTCCCCGCCCGCGGCGCCCCCCGGACCGAACCCGGGGGGCGCCGCGGCGCAAGGGCCCCTTCCACCCGCACCGCAGAAGGACGTACTCGTGTCGCAGCCCACAGCACGCGCCGCCGAACTCGCCGTGTCGGCGCAGGCCGACGCCTTTCTGACCGAACCGCACATAGCCACGCTGACCACGCTCAGGCCCGACGGATCGCCGCATGTGGCGCCCGTACGGTTCACCTGGGACGCGGAGGCGGGACTGGCCCGGATCATGACCGTCGCCTCCTCGCGCAAGGCCCGCAACCTGCTCGCCGTACCGGGCAGCCGCGCCGCGCTGTGCCAGGTCTCGGACTTCACCTGGGTCACGCTGGAGGGCACCGCCAGGGTCGTCGACGACCCCGCCCGGGTCGACGACGGGGCGCGGCGCTATGCCAAGCGCTACTGGTCCGGGCCGCCGAACCCGCCGGGGCGGGTCGTCATCGAGATCGTGGTCGACCGCGTGGTGAGCCTGAACGTGTGACACCGGCCCGTGGACGACGTGTGCGGTGGCGCCGGTTCCTCCGGCGCCACCGCACGGGCCGTGGCCGGGTCAGTTCGCCCCGGGCGGGTTGCCCTCGGTCCACACGACCCGGAACGACAGCGAGCTCAGCCGCCAGCCCTCGGGGGTGCGGCGGGCCGCGCCGTTGACGAACGTGCCGGCCGCGAAGCGGGGCGCGGGGGTGCCCTGCGGCGTTCCGGCCGGCAGGTGGTGGACGTGGGTGGCGATGACGTTGGCCCGCAGTGTCGCCCGGTCCTCCCCCTCGAGCGCGACCACGGCCGGTGAGCCGAGGTGCTGATGGCGCGCGAAGGCGTCGAGGGACTTCTGGTGGAAGGCGGGGAGGCCGTCGGCGCCCTGGTGCCGGGCGTTCGGGAATTCGATCACCGCGTCGTCGGTGAACAGCCCCTTGGCCCAACCCGCGTCGAGTATTTCGTCGTCGAGTGAGATCAGGTATGCGTCGAAGAGCGCGGCGACTTCGGCGGTCGATTGGCTTGATGTCATGCCTGAGGATGTGCGCGAATCAGGCTGGCGGCCAACCCTTCCTGTAAAGGATATGACGTTCTTGTGGAAAACCTGTACTAGCGGCTATTTACTGTCCCGGTAGCCCCTCGCAATACTGGGAAAACACCAGTCGGAAGAGGGCAGATGGACACCTTTGACGCGGACGTAATCATCGTTGGAGCCGGCCCCACCGGACTCATGCTCGCAGGTGAGCTGGGTCTGCATGGAGTCTCTGCCACCGTCGTCGAGCGGCTCGCGGAGCCGATGAAGCAGTCTCGCGCCCTCGGATTCTCGGCGCGGACCATCGAGGAATTCGACCAGCGTGGACTTCTTTCCCGCCTGGGTGAGGTCGATGTCATTCCCTTCGGGCATTTCGGTGGAGTCCCCATCGATTATCGCTTGCTTGAGGGTGGCTCGTACGGGGCTCGAGGAATACCCCAGTCCCGCACCGAGGGAATGCTGGCAGGCTGGGCCGCGGAAAAGGGCGCCCAGGTGCGCCGCGGCGTCGAGGTCACCGGTCTGGAGAACGACGAGGACGGGGTGACCCTCCAGGTCACCACTCCCGAGGGCCCGGGCACGCTGCGCGCCCGCTACGTGGTGGGCTGCGACGGCAGCCGCAGTGCGGTGCGGCGCCTGGCCGGGATCGCGTTCGAGGGCACCGACGCGGCCATCGAGCTGCGCTTCGCCGACGTGGCCGGCGTGCCGCTGCGTCCCCGGTTCAGCGGTGAGCGGGTGCCCGGCGGCATGGTGATGGTCCTGCCGATCGGTCCCGACCGCAGCCGGGTCATCTACTTCGACCGCTCGCAGCCGCTGCGCACGAGCAGCGAGCCGATCACCTTCGACGAGGTCGCCGAGGCGTTCCTTCGGCTGACCGGCGAGGACATCAGCGGCGGGACGCCGCTGTGGGTCAGCTCGACCACCGACACCAGCCGCCAGGCCGCCGAGTACCGGCGCGGACGCGTCTTCCTCGCGGGCGACGCGGCCCACATCCACCTGCCGATCGGCGCGCAGGGCATGAGCTCGGGCGTGCAGGACGCGGTCAACCTCGGCTGGAAGCTCGCCCTGGACATCCAGGGCCGGGCCCCCGAGGGGCTGCTCGACTCGTACGAGAGCGAGCGCCGGCCCGTCGCGGCCCGGATCCTGACCAACACGCTGGCCCAGCGCATCCTCTACCTCGGCGGCGACGAGATCACCCCGATGCTGGAGGTCTTCGCCGAACTGGTGGACTTCCCCGCGGTGCAGCGCCACCTCATCGGCATGGTGACCGGGCTGGACATCCGCCACGACGTCGGCGAGGGCGAGCACCCGCTGCTCGGCCGGCGCCTGCCCGACCGCGAGGTGGTGGTCGGCGGCGCCAAGAAGAGCAGCCTCGCACTCCTGCACGGCGGCCGCGGCGTGCTGCTGGACCTGCACGACAACGCCGCGCTGCGCCAGGCCGCGGAGGGCTGGTCCGACCGCGTCGACACGCTCACCGTCGCGAACTTCGACTGTGACGCGCCGCTGGACGGCCTGCTGATCCGCCCGGACGGCTACGTCGCCTGGGCCCCGCCGCCCGGCGCGCCCACCGAGGGCCTCACCCAGGCGCTCACCCGCTGGTTCGGCGAGCCCGCCTGAGGCCGCGCCGCCCCCGTAAGCCATCTGTCCTGTTCACCTGTTCCCCCTTGAGGAAGCGAAGAGACATGCCCAAGATCTCCACCGAGGACAAGCACCTCACCGTCCTCAACCTGTTCACCACGGACGTCCCGGAGAACCAGGACAAGCTCGTCCAGGAGATGCGGAAGATCGTCGACGCCGCCACCTACGAGGGCTGGATGTCCAGCACCGTCCACGCGGGCGTCGACTCGCCGGGCACCGCCAACTTCATCCAGTGGCGCAGCGGCGAGGACCTGGAGGAGCGCTACAAGGGCGACGAGTTCAACCACCGCACCCTCCCGGTCTTCGGCGAGATCACCACCTCGATCAAGCTCCTGCAGAACGAGGTGGCCTTCACCCAGGAGCACCCGTCGCTGGGCGGCTCCATCGAGATCGGCCCGCACCGTGACGACTACACCGCCATCGCGGTGTTCCCCGTCCTGAAGGAGAACCAGGAGGAGCTGATCGACGCCCTCGGCCCCGGCCAGGGCTTCTTCCTGGAGACCCCGGGCTTCCGCTCGCACGTGGTGCTGCGCGGCCTGCGCGCCCGCGGTCTCGAGGGCTCCTTCGTCGTCTCCTACTCCCAGTGGGAGAGCAAGGAGGCGTACGACGCCTACAAGGCCGTGCCGCAGGACCAGAAGCCGGCCGGTCGGGTGGCCGCCGAGGGCCGCTGCCGCGCGGTCGTCGCCGGGATCCCGGACATCAACACCTACCGCGTCGTCCACACCCGTTCCGCCGGGGAGTAAAAGCCCCCCGCTTTCCGTCCCCGGAAGGACGCGGAACGCCCGGCTCCCCTCCGGGAGCCGGGCGTTCCCGGGCGCTCCTCGAAGCGCCTTCCGCCGGCACCCGCCCCCCGCCCGGGACGACGCGGGAGCGGCCGCCGGGGTGTACCGCAACAACCGCAACTTCTGAGGAGCGAACCGTATGCACAGCACGCTGATCGTCGCCCGGATGGACCCCGGCTCGAGTGCGGACGTGGCCCGGCTGTTCGCCGAATTCGACGCGACGGAGATGCCCCACCTGATGGGAACGCGGCGGCGCCAGCTGTTCTCGTACCAGGGCCTGTACTTCCACCTCCAGGACTTCGACGCCGACAACGGCGGCGAGCTCATCGAGGGCGCGAAGAGCGACCCGCGCTTCGTCGGGATCAGTGAGGACCTCAAGCCGTTCATCGAGGCCTACGACCCGAAGACGTGGCGCTCCCCCGCCGACGCCATGGCCACCCGCTTCTACAACTGGGAGGGTCGGGCGTGACCGGGCGACGCGTCGTCATCACCGGCATGGAGGTGCTCGCGCCCGGCGGTGTCGGCCGTGAGAACTTCTGGAACCTGCTGAGCGACGGCCGTACGGCCACGCGCGGCATCACCTTCTTCGATCCGGCGCCCTTCCGCTCGCGGGTGGCCGCCGAGGTCGACTTCGACCCGTACGCCCACGGCCTGTCCCCGCAGGAGGTCCGGCGCATGGACCGCGCCGGGCAGTTCGCGGTCGTCGCCTCGCGCGGCGCGGTCGCCGACAGCGGGCTGGACATCTCCTCGCTCGACCCCTACCGGGTCGGCGTGACGGTGGGCAGCGCGGTCGGCGCCACGATGGCGCTCGACGAGGAGTACCGGGTCGTCAGCGACGGCGGCCGGCTCGACAACGTCGACCACCGCTACGCCTCCCCGCACCTGTACAACCACATGGTGCCGAGCTCGTTCGCGGCCGAGGTCGCCTGGGGCATCGGCGCGGAGGGCGCCAGCACGGTGGTCTCCACCGGCTGCACCTCCGGCATCGACTCGGTCGGCTACGCGGTGGAGCTGCTGCGCGAGGGCACCGCCGATGTCATGATCGCCGGCTCCTCGGACGCCCCGATCTCCCCGATCACGATGGCCTGTTTCGACGCGATCAAGGCCACGACCCCGCGCTACGACGACCCGGAGCACGCCTCGCGGCCCTTCGACGGGACGCGCAACGGGTTCGTCCTCGGCGAGGGCGCGGCCTTCTTCGTCCTGGAGGAGCTGGAGAGCGCGCAGCGGCGCGGCGCGCACATCTACGCCGAGATCGCCGGCTACTCGTCCCGCTCCAACGCCTACCACATGACCGGACTGCGTCCGGACGGTGTGGAGATGGCCGAGGCGATCCGCCTGGCCCTCGACGAGGCGCGGATGAACGGCGACGAGATCGACTACATCAACGCGCACGGCAGCGGCACCAAGCAGAACGACCGTCACGAGACGGCGGCGTTCAAGCGGAGCCTGGGCGAGCACGCGTACCGCACGCCGGTCAGCTCCATCAAGTCGATGGTGGGCCACTCGCTGGGCGCCATCGGCTCCATCGAGATCGCGGCCTCCGCGCTGGCCATGGAGCACAACGTGGTTCCGCCGACGGCCAACCTGCACACTCCGGACCCGGAGTGCGACCTCGACTACGTCCCCCTCACCGCGCGCGAGCAGCTCACCGACGCGGTCCTGACCGTGGGCAGCGGATTCGGCGGCTTCCAGAGCGCCATGGTGCTGGCCAATCCCGAGAGGAGCCTCGTATGAGCGCCTCGGTCGTCGTGACCGGCCTCGGCGTGGCAGCCCCCAACGGGCTGGGCGCACAGGACTACTGGTCGGCCACCCTGGCCGGCAAGAGCGGGATCGGGCGGATCACCCGCTTCGACCCCTCCGACTACCCGGCCAAGCTGGCCGGGCAGATCCCCGGCACGACCGCGGACGACGCGCTGCCGAGCCGGCTGCTCCCGCAGACCGACCGGGTGACGCGGCTCGCGCTCGTCGCCGCGGACTGGGCGCTGGAGGACGCCGGGGTGCGGCCCGCGGAGCTCGAGGGCTTCGACATGGGCGTCGTCACCGCGAGTGCGGCCGGCGGCTTCGAGTTCGGCCAGGGCGAGCTCCAGCGGCTGTGGAGCAAGGGCAGCCAGTACGTGTCCGCGTACCAGTCCTTCGCCTGGTTCTACGCCGTCAACAGCGGCCAGATCTCGATCCGCAACGGCATGAAGGGCCCGGCCGGGGTCGTCGTCAGCGACCAGGCGGGCGGCCTCGACGCCGTGGCCCAGGCCCGCCGGCAGGTCCGCAAGGGCACCCGGATCATCGTCTCCGGAGCCGTCGACGCCTCGATCTGCCAGTGGGGCTGGGTGGCGCAGCTGGCCAGCGGCCGGCTGAGCACCTCGGAGGAGCCCGGCCAGGCGTACGTGCCGTTCGGCCGTGACGCCCAGGGCTTCGTACCGGGCGAGGGCGGCGCGATCCTCATCATGGAGTCCGCCGAGTCGGCCCGCGAGCGCGGCGCCGAGATCTACGGCGAGATCTCCGGGTACGGGGCGACCATCGACCCGAAGCCCGGCAGCGACCGCGCTCCGGGTCTGCGCAAGGCCATCGAGCTCGCGCTCGCCGACGCCGGCGCGGCGCCGGGTGAGGTGGACGTGGTCTTCGCCGACGGAGCCGCGGACCCGCGCCTGGACCGTAGCGAGGCCGACGCGATCAACGCGGTGTTCGGCGCCCGGGCGGTGCCGGTCACCCTGCCCAAGACGATGACGGGACGCCTGTACGCGGGCGCGGCCCCGCTCGACCTCGCCGCGGCCTTCCTGTCGATGCGCGACGGGGTCATCCCGCCGACCGTCAACGTCGACCCGTGCGCCGAGTACGAGCTCGACCTCGTGCTGGACGAGCCGCGCCCGGCCGCCGTGCGCACCGCGCTCGTGCTGGCCCGGGGTCACGGCGGCTTCAACTCCGCGATGGTCGTCCGCGCCGTCTAGCCACTGTGCTCACCACCGCTTGGGCATGCCGCAGAGGTGTGCCGTACCGATGAAGGGAACGACATGGCCAGCAAGTCTTTCACCCTCGAGGATCTCAAGCGCATCATCCTCGAGGCCGCGGGTGTGGCGGAGGGCGTCGACCTCGACGGCGACATCCTGGACACCACCTTCGCGACGCTCCAGTACGAGTCGCTCGCGCTGCTGGAGGCCGGCAGCCTCATCGAGCGCGAGTACGGCATCTCGCTCGACGAGGAGGCCGTGGACGACACCCTCACCCCGCGCGCGCTCATAGACGTCGTCAACGCGCTGCTGCCCTCCTCCGCCGCCGTGGCCGCGTGAAGGGGCTGATCTCGGGATGACGCAGAACACGACGGCACGGGTCGCACTGATTTCGGGCGCGACGAGCGGGATCGGCCTGGAGTCGGCCCGGCTGCTGGCCCAGCAGGGGCACCGGGTGTTCATCGGCGCGCGCAGCGCCGAGAACGTGGCCGCCACGGTCAAGGAGCTGCAGGGCGAGGGTCTCGACGTCGACGGCGGTCTCCTCGACGTCCGCGACGGAGCGTCGGTGACGGCCTTCGTCCAGGCCGCGGTGGACCGCTTCGGGACGGTCGACGTCCTGGTCAACAACGCCGGCCGGTCCGGCGGCGGCGTGACCGCGGACATCGCGGACGAGCTGTGGAACGACGTGATCGAGACCAACCTCAACAGCGTCTTCCGGCTGACCCGCGAGGTGCTGACGACCGGCGGGATGCGGGACAAGAGCCGCGGCCGGATCATCTCCATCGCCTCCACCGCGGGCAAGCAGGGCGTCGTCCTCGGCGCCCCGTACTCGGCCTCCAAGCACGGGGTGGTCGGCTTCACCAAGGCGCTCGGCAACGAGCTCGCCCCCACCGGCATCACGGTCAACGCCGTCTGCCCGGGGTACGTCGAGACGCCGATGGCGCAGAAGGTGCGCCAGGGCTACGCGGCCGCCTACGACACCTCCGAGGACGCCATCCTCGAGAAGTTCCAGTCGAAGATCCCGCTCGGCCGCTACTCCACGCCGCAGGAGGTCGCCGGCCTGGTCGGCTACCTGGCGTCGGACACGGCGGCGTCGATCACGGCGCAGGCGCTCAACGTCTGCGGCGGGCTCGGCAACTTCTGATCCGCCGCCAGGCGGGCACATTCGCGGACCCCTCCCAGGGCCTCCGGGCACGCGGGCCCGGAGGCCCTGACCGAAAAACCTTAAGGAATCGAAGATGACGACCCGTGAGGTTGAGCACGAGATCACCATCAGCGCCCCGGCCGGTGCGGTCTACCGGCTGCTGGCCGAGGTGACCAACTGGCCGCGGATCTTCCCGCCCACCATCCATGTCGACCGGGTGGAGGCCGAGGGGTCCGAGGAGCGGATCCGGATCTGGGCCACCGCCAACGGCGACGCCAAGAACTGGACCTCGCGCCGCACCCTCGACCCCGAGGGCCTGCGCATCACCTTCCGCCAGGAGGTCCCGGCCGCGCCGGTGGCCGCCATGGGCGGCACCTGGATCCTGGAGCCCCTCGGGGAGTCCGAGACCCGGGTCCGGCTGCTGCACGACTACAGCGCGATCGGCGACGACGCGCACGACCTGCTGTGGATCGAGCGGGCCGTCGACAAGAACAGCACCTCCGAGCTGGCCGCCCTCAAGGACAACGTCGAAGCCGCCCACGCGGCCGAGGACCTGACCTTCTCCTTCACCGACACGGTGGAGATCAACGGGTCGGCGAAGGACGCCTTCGACTTCATCAACGAGGCCGACCGGTGGGCGGAGCGCCTGCCGCACGTGGCCGTCGTACGGCTCACCGAGGACGTTCCGGGCCTGCAGACGCTGGAGATGGACACGCGGGCCAAGGACGGCTCGGTGCACACCACCAAGTCGTACCGGGTCGTCTTCCCCGATCACAAGATCGCCTACAAGCAGGTCACGCTGCCCGCGCTGATGACCCTGCACACCGGTGAGTGGACCTTCGTGGAGAAGGACGGCGTCACCGCCGCCTCCTCGCAGCACACGGTCACCCTCAACACGGCCAACATCGCCAGGATCCTCGGCGAGGAGGCCACGGTGGCCGACGCCCGCGCGTACGTCCACACGGCGCTCAGCACCAACAGCACGGCGACGCTCAACCACGCCAAGGCCCACGCCGAGCAGAAGAGCTGACCATGGCGGACCTGCTGGACACCCAGGTCGTTGTCGTCGGGGCCGGCCCGGTCGGGCTGATGCTCGCCGCGGAGCTGCGCCTCGGCGGCGCCGACGTGGTCGTGCTGGAGCGGCGGCACGCGGCCAGCAGGGAGTCGAGGGCCTCCACGCTGCACGCCCGCACCATGGAGATCCTCGACATCCGCGGCCAGATCGAGGAGTTCGGCAGCCCGCCGAACGAGCCGCGCGGCCACTTCGGCGGCATCCCGCTGGACCTGACGCTGCCCGGGCCCTATCCCGGGCAGTGGAAGGTCCTGCAGACCAGGACCGAGGCGCTGCTGGAGGAGTGGGCGCTGTTCCTCGGCGTCGACATCCGGTGCGGGCACGAGCTGCTCGCCCTGTCCGGCGGCGGCGAGGACGACTCGTATGTGGAGGCGCAGGCCGTGCGCCGCGACGGCACCGCCGTCCGGGTACGGGCCCGCTACCTCGTCGGCTGCGACGGCGAGGACAGTACGGTACGCCGGCTCGTCGGCGCGGCCTTCCCCGGCCACGACGCCGGGCGGGAGCTGATCCGCGCCGACGTCTCCGGGATCGACATCCCCAACCGGCGCTTCGAGCGGCTGGAGCAGGGCCTGGCCATCGCCGCGCGGCGGCCGGACGGGGTGACCCGGGTGATGGTGCACGAGTTCGGCTCCACCGCGCGGCCCCGTACCCGGGACGCCGAGTTCGTGGAGGTCGCGGACGTCTGGAAGCGGGTCACCGGGGAGGACATCAGCGGGGGAACCCCGCTGTGGGTCAACGCCTTCGGCGACGCCAGCAGGCTGCTGGAGAGCTACCGGCACGGCCGGGTCCTGTTCGCGGGCGACGCGGCCCACAAGCAGATGCCCATCGGCGGCCAGGCCCTGAACCTGGGGCTGCAGGACGCCTTCAACCTGGGCTGGAAACTGGCCGCCGAGGTGACGGGCCGGGCCGCCGACGGGCTGCTGGACAGCTACCACGGCGAGCGGCACATGGTGGGCCGGCGGGTGCTGGCCAACATCGAGGCGCAGGCCGGGCTGCTGCTCGGCGGCCCCGAGGTGGAGCCGCTGCGGTCGGTGCTGACCGAGCTGATGGGTCTCGAACCGGTACGGGCCCACCTGGCCGGAATGATCAGCGGGCTCGATGTCCGCTACGACGTCGGCGGTGACGGGCAGGCGGAGCGCCATCCGCTGCTCGGCGCCCGGCTGCCGGTGCTGCGGCTGGTGTCCGCCGAGGGGCCGCTGACCACCGCCGAACTGCTGCGCACCGGCCGCGGCCTGCTGCTGGACCTGGGCGGCGCCGAGGTGCCGGCCGCGGTGCGCGGCGCCTGGGCCGACCGGGTCGCGACCGCCGCGGCCCGGCCCGCCGAACCGGGCGGACCGCTGGACGGGGCCGGCTGCGTCCTCGTACGCCCGGACGGCCATGTCGTCTGGGTCGGCTCCGCCGGCCAGGCGGGCCGGGGCGGCGGGGCGGGCGACGGACTGCGCGGGGCCCTGGAGCGCTGGTTCGGCGCGCCGCGCTGAACCGGACCCCGCGCCCTGAAGACTCAACCCAGAAGCCAGAGAAGAGGACCCCCATGGAAGGGACAGCCGTGGACGCGGACGTCATCATCGTCGGCGCCGGCCCCACCGGGCTGATGCTCGCCGGCGAGCTGCGCCTGGGCGGGGCGAGCGTCATCGTCACCGAGCGCCTCACCCAGCCCACCGGCCAGTCCCGTGGCCTCGGCTTCACCGCACGCGCCATGGAGGTGTTCGACCAGCGCGGGCTGCTGCCGCGGTTCGGGCAGGGCGAGACGCTGGAGACCAGCCCGCTGGGGCACTTCGGCGGCGTGCAGTTCGACTACACGGTGCTGCCCGGGGCCCACTTCGGGGCCCGCGGCATCCCGCAGAACATCACCGAGGGCGTGCTGGAGGACTGGGCCGGCGAACTCGGCGCGGACATCCGGCGCGGCTGGGACTTCCTGGACCTGTCCGAGGGCTTCCTGGACGGCGACGGCGTCGAGATCACCGTGTCCACCCCGGACGGCGTGCAGCAGCTGCGCGCCTCCTACCTGGTGGGCTGTGACGGCGGACAGAGCAGCGTCCGCAAGGCGGCCGGGATAGGTTTCCCCGGCAGCGCGGCCACCCGCGCGATGTTCCTCGCCGACGTCACGGGCTGCTCGCTGCGCCCGCGGTTCCTCGGCGAACGCCAGCCCAACGGCATGGTCATGGCCGCGCCGCTGGCCCCCGGAGTGGACCGCATCATCGTCTGCCCCGACGGGACCCCGGCGCGCGGGCGCGACGCCCAGCCGGTGACCTTCGCCGAGGTCGCCGACGCCTGGGAGCACATCACAGGCGAGGACATCCGGGCCGGCGGCGCCGAATGGGTCAGCTACTTCACCGACGCCGCCCGCCTGGCCACCGATTACCGGCGCGGCCGGGTCCTGCTCGTCGGCGACGCGGCGCACATCCACCTCCCGGCCGGCGGCCAGGGGCTGAGCACCGGTGTGCAGGACGCCGCCAACCTGGGCTGGAAGCTGGCCGCGGTCGTGGCCGGCAGCGCCCCCGAGGACCTGCTCGACACGTATCACGCGGAGCGGCACCCGGTCGGCGAGCGGCTGCTGATGAACACCAGCGCCCAGGGCACGGTGTTCCTCGGCGGCGCCGAATCGGACCCGTTGCGCGCGCTGTTCGCCGAGCTCATCGGCTACGACGACGTCAAGCGCCACCTGGCGGGCATCGTCAGCGGCCTCGACATCGCCTACGACCTCGGCGAGGGCGGCCACCCGCTGGCCGGCCACCGTATGCCGCAGCGCTCGCTCGTCACCGCCGACGGCGAGGAGACCAGCACCACCCGCCTGCTGCACCAGGGTCGCGCCGTGCTCCTCGACCTCGCCGACAGCCCCGCCCTGCGCGCGGCCGCGGCGGGCCGCTCCCACCAGCTGAACATCACCACCGCCACGGCCAAGCCCGTGGACGGCGACGACCCGCTGAACGGCACGGCGGCGCTGCTCATCCGTCCCGACGGGCACGTTGCCTGGGGCGGGGACAGCGCCGAGGAACTCGACCACGCTCTGAGCCGCTGGTTCGGCGCAGCGCATTGACCACGCCGCCGGGCCCGCACCGCGGGCCCGGCGGCCGGCCGCACCACGGGGGTAACCGATGGACAGCACAGCGACGGTCCCGGCAACACTCGCGGGGCTCTCCCCCGGCGTGCGCCGGATCACCCTGGACGCGGCGGGCGTCACCCTGTCCGCGCTGCTCAGCGTGCCCGAGCACACCGAGCCGAGGGCCACGGTGATCGCCGTGCACGGCGGCGGGATGAACGCCGGCTACTTCGACGGACAGGCCCACCCGGAGACGTCCCTGCTCGCCCTCGGCGCGAGCCTGGGCTACACCGTCCTCGCGGTCGACCGCCCCGGGTACGGGGAGTCCACCGCGCTCTTCCCCGACGGGCTCGCGCTCGCCGGACAGGCGGTCCTGCTGCGCGCGGCCCTCGCCGACTTCACCTCCCGCTACGCCTCCGGGGCGGGCCTGTTCCTCCTCGCCCACTCCTACGGCGGCAAGCTGGTCATGTCCACCGCCGCCGGGCTGACCGGGGACGACGGGCTGCTGGGCCTGGACATCTCCGGCTGCGGCCACCGCTTCGCCCCGGGCGACCCGGTGGAGGGACTCAAGGACAACCGGCGCCAGTGGGGGCCGCTGCGCCTCTACCCGCCGCGGACCTTCCGCCACAGCTCGGCCGTCGTGGCGCCGATGCCCTCGCGCGAGCAGGGCGAACTGGGGCACTGGACAGAGTTGTTCGCCTCGCTCGCGCCGCGCATCCGGGTGCCCATCCGGCTGACCTTCGCCGAGCACGAGGCGTGGTGGCACCACGGCGAGCACGACCTCGCCGACCTGGCGAGCCGGCTGACGGCCGCGCCCCGGGTGCAGATCGACCGGCAGCCCGACGCCGGGCACAACATCAGCCTCGGCTGGGCCGCCCGCTCGTACCATCTGCGGGCCCTGGCCTTCCTGGAGGACTGCGTGACCCGGACCGGGCGCGGAGCGTGACCGCCCGCTCATGAGCCACAGCCGCATCGCGTACGCGTTCCGTTCGCTGTCCGTCCGCAACTTCCGGCTGTTCGCCGGCGGCCAGGTGGTCTCCGCCGCCGGCACCTGGATGATGGTGGTGGCCCAGGACTGGCTGGTCCTGGGCCTGACCGATGGCTCGGGCACCGCCCTGGGCGTGGTCACCGCACTGCAGTTCGCCCCGCTGCTGTTCACGCTGTACGGGGGCCGGCTCGCCGACCGCCACGACAAGCGGATGCTGCTGACCGCCGCCAATCTGGTCTCCGGGGCGCTGGCCCTGGTGCTCGCCGTGCTCGCGCTCGCGGGCTCCGTACAGCTGTGGCACATCTGGCTGTGCGCCCTCGGCCTCGGGGTGGTCAACGCCGTCGAGATCCCGACCCGGATGGCCTTCGTCAGCGAGCTGGTCGGCCCCGAACTGCTGCCCAACGCGTCCGCTCTCAGCGGGGCGTACTTCAACATCGCCCGGGTGGCCGGGCCTGCCCTGGCCGGCCTGCTCATCACCCTCCTCGGCACCGGCTGGGTGATGGTGGTCAACGCGGCCAGCTATCTGGCGACCGTGGCCGGGCTGCGGATGATGCGGCCCGGCGAACTGCTGCGCGGGGCGCGGGCGGCCGGGCCGGTGAAGGTCTCGGACGGGCTGCGCTACGTACGCGACCGCCCCGACCTGTCGATGCCGGTGCTGCTGGTCGGCGCGATCGGGCTGTTCTCGCTCAACTTCCAGCTGCTGCTGCCGCTGCTGGCCAAGACCGTCTTCGACGCCGGCGTGAACTCCTTCGGGCTCATGACCACGGCGTACGCGGGCGGCGCGCTGCTGTCCGCGCTGGTGACCACCTCCCGGCGCGGTCGTCCCGCCGCCCGTACGGTCATCCTGGCGGCGCTGGGGCTGGGTGTGGCGGAGATCGCCGCCGGCCTGGCGCCGAACTTCGGCTCGGCGCTGGTGCTGCTGTTCGTGACGGGCTTCGCCGCGCTGTACTTCGCGCAGGCGGCCAACCACCGGATCCAGCTGGGCAGCGACCCCGCGTACCGGGGCCGGGTGATGGCGCTGTACACGCTGATCCTCCAGGGCAGTACCCCGCTCGGCAGCCTGCTGGTCGGCGCGCTCGCCGAGCACGCGGGGGCCCGCTCGGGCCTGTTCCTCGGCGGGTTCGCCTCGGTGACGGCGGCCCTGGTGGCCGCGGCGGCCGCCGCGCGCAGCGTCCGCGACCGGTCCGACGGGCTCGCGGGGGCGACGGGTGCCACCGGGCCGACGGGGTCCACCGGGCCGACGGGGCCGGGCGGCGGGTGGGCGCACGAGAGTGCGCGGCGGCCCTGAGGGCCGCCGCGCGGTGGTGCCAAAACCGGCCGGTCACACCGGGCGGGCCTCGATGATGGAGATGGCCGCTGCGGTCTGGTGGACGCCGGTGAGCTCGAATCCGGCGCTGGCCAGCAGCTCCCCGTACTGCTCCTCGGTGCGCTCCTTGCCGCCGACCAGCAGCATCAGCCACAGGTCGATCAGCTTGGCGGAGTGCGCCGAGTTGCCCGGGGTGGGCACCATCTCCATGAGCAGGATCCGGCCGTCGGGGCTGATGGCCTCGCGGACGTTGCGCAGGATCTCCAGGGCCTGGTGCTCCGGCCAGTCGTGGACGATGTGCTTGAGGATGTACGCGTCGCCGCCGGACGGCGGGACGTCGAACAGGCCGCGGTTCTCGACGGTGACGCGGTCGGCGACCCCGGCGCCGGCGAGGAACTCGTGGGCCCCGTTGGTCTCGATGCGCGGGTCGACCAGGATGCCGCGGCTGTTCTTCGCGCGCTCCAGGATGCCGGCCAGCAGGCCGCCCTGGCCGCCGCAGAAGTCGACGATGGTGGCGTAGCGGGAGAAGTCGTAGGCCGACACGATCGGCAGGGTCTCGGTGACGGACATGCCGCCCATGCCGTTGGTGAAGACCTCGCCGTACTCCTTGTCGAACTCCAGGTACTCGAAGGCGCCCATCCCGCGGTGCTTGGGCAGGCTGGCCTCGCCGGTGCGGACGGAGTCCACGAGGAAGGCCCAGTCCTCCCAGTGGGTGGGGTGGCCCATCAGCAGCGCGGTGTCGCGCATGGACATGTCGACGTCCGAGCGCAGCGCGCTGCCCATCGGGGTGAGGGCGAAGCGGCCGTCCTTCTGCTCGGTGAATATCGAGTAGCTGGCGAGCAGGCGCAGCAGCCGGTAGAGGGACTCGGGGTGGGCCTCGACCCGGCCGGCCAGTTCGTCGATGGTCAGCGGTCCGTCGGCCAGGGCGTCGGCGACGTTCAGTTCGGCGGCGGCGTAGATGGCCTGGGTGACCATCGAGCCCTGGGCGAGTTCGAGGAGCGCGAACGGCGCGGGCGCGAGCTTCCGGGTCAGTCGCTGAAGACCCGACCGCACCCCTTCTACGGTGCGGACGACGCGCGGGGGTGGCAATGCGGGCATGAGTTTCCTCCGGAGAGCCGGCAATCGATCCTGGATCCTGGAGGACAGAGTGGGGCCGGTCGCATGACAACGGCTCGGGCCGGTCTCGATGTCGGCTCGAGAACGCGGCGCTCTCGATGTGGGTTCGAGAGCCCGGGGTTACGTTTTTGTCCCGCAGGTCCAATTCCAGCCAGGCCTGCGGACGACAAGCGCCGACGTGCTCTGGAGGCCGGCCATGCCGCATCCCATCGACACCGACACCGACACCGCCCCCGCCATCGATCCGCCCGGCGCCGCTCCCGGTCCCACGACGGGAGTGTGGCTGATCGGGGCGCGCGGTTCCGTGGCCACCACGGTGGTCGCGGGGGGCGCCGCGCTGGCCGCGGGGCTGTGGCCGGCGGCCGGACTGGTCACCGAGAGCGCCGCGTTCGCCGGCAGCGGGGTGCCGCCGCTGGGCTCGCTGGTCTTCGGCGGACACGACGTGGCCGCCGGGACGCTGCCCAAGCGGGCCGAGGAGCTGGCCGCGGGCGGCGTGCTGCCGTACGGGCTGGTGTCGGCGGTGCACGGGGAACTGGCCGACGCGGACGCGGAGATACGCACGGGCGGGCCGCTGCCGGGTGACGGGCGCTCCGACGACGAGCTGGTGGCCGCCTTCGCGGCGGACATCGCGGACTTCTCCCGCCGCCGCGGGACGGCCCGTACGGTCGTGGTCAACGTGGCCTCCACCGAGCCGGTTCCGGTGGCGGGTGCCGGGCGGCTGCCGGCCAGCACGCTCTACGCGCGCGCGGCCGTGCGGGCGGGCTGCCCGTACGTCAACTTCACGCCCTCGGCGGGGCTGCGGCATCCTGCGGCCGAGGCGGAGGCCGCCGCGTCGGGGCTGCCGTACGCGGGACGGGACGGCAAGACGGGGCAGACGCTGCTGCGCTCGGTGCTGGCGCCGATGTTCGCGCAGCGGGAGCTGCGGGTGCTGGCCTGGTCGGGGGCGAACCTGCTGGGCGGCGGTGACGGCGCGGCCCTCGGCGGCGACCCGGCCGCGGCCGCCGCGAAGAACGCGGGCAAGAGCCGGGTGCTGCAGGACGCGCTGGGCTCGCTGCCCGAGGGCCAGACGCACATCGACGACGTGCCGGCGCTCGGCGACTGGAAGACGGCCTGGGACCACATCGCCTTCGAGGGGTTCCTCGGGACCCGGATGACCCTCCAGACGACCTGGCAGGGCTGCGACTCGGCGCTCGCCGCGCCACTGGTGCTGGACCTGGCCCGGCTGCTCGCGCGGGCGCACGAGGTGGGGCTGGCCGGGCCGCTGCCGGAGCTGGGCTTCTACTTCAAGGACCCCGACGGCGACGAGGCCGCGCTGTCGCGGCAGTACGACGAGCTGCTGGCGTTCGCCGCGCGGCTGGGCGGCGCGCGGTGAGCGGACGCGGACGCGAGGGCCTGGTGGCCTGGGCGCAGTTGCTGCGGATCTCCGCGCTGTTCACCGTCCCCGGGGACGCGCTGGCGGGCGCCGCGGCGGCCGGGGTGCGCCCCGGGCCGCGGACGGCGCTGGCCGTCGGGGCGTCGCTGTGCCTGTACTCGGCGGGGATGGCGCTCAATGACTGGGCCGACCGGGAGGAGGACGCGCTGGAGCGTCCGGGCCGGCCGATCCCCTCGGGGCGGATCCGGCCGGGCGCGGCGCTGGCCGCGGCGGGCGGGCTCACGGCCGCCGGGGTGGCGCTGGCGGCCTGCGCGGGGCGCCGGCCGGCGGCGGTCGCGGGGGTGCTGGCGGGCACCGTCTGGGCGTACGACCTGGGCCTGAAGCACACCCCGGCGGGCCCGGCGGCGATGGCCGCGGCGCGGTCGCTGGACCTGCTGCTGGGCGCGGTGGCCTCCGGCGGGGTGGCCGCGGGAGCCGGTGCGGGGGGCGGTGCGGGAGCCGGTGCGGGGCCGCGCGCGGGGGGCGGCGGGCTGCGGCCCGCGCTCGCTTCCGCGGGGATGCTGGGCGTGCACACCTACGCCGTCACCGCGGTGTCGCGGCGCGAGACCCAGGGCGGGGCGCCCGCGACGGCGCTGGCCGCGCTGGCCAACACGGCGGTGCTGGCGGTGCTCACCGGGGGCGGTTCGGCCGTCCTGTGCGCGGTGGCGCCGGCGGCCTCCCGCGCCCAACTGCCGTCCGAGTCGCGCCCGGCGGCGTCCCTGGCGGGCCGCGGCCCGTCCGCCCTCCTGTGGGCCCTCTCCCGCCCCACCCCGCCGGGCGCCCCCGCCCTGCGGGCCCTCGCCGCGGGCGGTCTGGCGGCCGGGCTCGCCGCCGGGCTGCGGGGACGGCGCGCGGCCGGTGGCCCGGCCGGAGCCGGCAACGGCGTACGGGACCTCGCCGCGGGCGGTCTGGCGGGCGGTCTGGCCGCCGGGCTGCGGGCGCTCGGCGCAGATGAGCGGCTGCGCGTGGCGGCCGGGGCCGGGATGGCCGGGATGTACGCCGCCACCGCCGGGCGGCCGTTGTGGCACGCGGCGCTCAATCCGTCGCCGCCGCTCACCCAGCGGGCCGTCGGCGGAGGGATCCGGGCCATGATCCCGCTGCAGGCGGCGCTCGCCGCGCGGGCCGGGGCGCCCGGTACCGCGCTCGTCCTCGCCGGCCTCGTCCCCGTGGCCCGGCGCCTCGCCCGGAAGGTGAGCCCCACATGAGCCTGAACCTGGGCTACGGCACCAACGGCCTGACCGACCTGCGCCTGGACGACGCCCTCGCCCTGCTGGCCGACCTCGGCTACGACGGCGTCGGCCTGACCCTCGACCACATGCACCTGGACCCGATGACCCCCGGCCTCGCCGCCCGCACCCGGCACGTGGCCCGCCGCCTCGACCGGCTCGGGCTCGACGTCACCGTGGAGACCGGCGCCCGCTACGTCCTCGACCCGCGCCGCAAACACGGCCCCTCGCTCCTGGACCCGGACCCCGACCTGCGGGCGGCCCGGGTGGCCCTGCTCGTGCGGGCCGTACGTGTCGCCGCCGACCTCGGCGCGCACGCCGTGCACTGCTTCAGCGGCATCCGGCCCGAGGAGAGCGACCCCGACACCGCCTGGAAGACGCTCGCGCACGCCCTCGGCCCCGTCCTCGACGCGGCCGAGAGCGCCGGGGTGCCGCTCGCCATCGAGCCCGAGCCGGGCCATCTGCTCGCCACCCTCGACGACTTCCACCGGCTGCGCACCGAACTCGGCAGCCCGGGCGCCCTCGGCATCACCCTCGACATCGGGCACTGCCAGTGCCTGGAGGCGAGCCCGCCCGCCGACTGCGTACGCGCGGTCGCCCCCTGGCTGCGGCACGTCCAGATCGAGGACATGCGCCGCGGCGTCCACGAGCACCTGCCCTTCGGCGAGGGCGAGATCGACTTCCCGCCCGTGCTGGCCGCCCTGGAGGAGGTCGGCTACCGGGGCCTGAGCGTCGTGGAGCTGCCCCGCCACTCCCACGCCGGCCCCGAACAGGCCGCCCGGTCCCTGCGATTCCTGCGCGATGGAGGCACCCCGTGACGATCCCCCAGATGGAGTCCAGGATCGCCGCCCCGGAGGGCCGCGCCTGGCTCGTCGCCGCCCTGGACGCCGCCCGCGAGCACCGCGGCGCCGCCGACCCGGCCGGGCTGCCCGTGTGGGAGCTGCGCTTCGCCGAGGCGGGCCGCCGCTGCGGCGGCGACGAGGCCGCCGACCTGGCCCGCGTCCAACTGCTGGAGGCCGCCCGCCCGGGCGCCGCCACCGTCGTACGGCTCTACCGGCAGGGCACCGCGGCCGAGCGGCGCGCCGTACTCCTGGCGCTGCCGCGGCTGTCCCTCGACCCCGCCGACGGGCTGCCGCTGGTCGAGGACGCGCTGCGCACCAACGACACCCGGCTGGTGGCGGCCGCGGTCGGCCCGTACGCCGCCGCGCACTTGGACGCGCACGCCTGGCGGCACGCCGTACTGAAGTGCCTGTTCACCTCGGTCCCCGTGGCCTTCGTCGCCGACCTCGCCCGCCGCGCCGCCGGCGACAGCGAACTGGCCCGCATGCTCCAGGGCCAGGCGGCCGAGCGCACGGCCGCCGGCCGGCCCGTGCCCGCGGACCTTCGTCTCGTACTCAACCTGACCCGAGAGGCAGCGTCGAACTGATGCGCATCTTCGACCCGCACATCCACATGACCTCGCGCACCACGGACGACTACGAGGCGATGTACGCGGCCGGCGTGCGCGCCGTCGTCGAGCCGGCGTTCTGGCTGGGCCAGCCGCGCACCTCGCCGGCCTCCTTCTACGACTACTTCGACGCGCTGCTGGGCTGGGAGCCGTTCCGGGCGGCCCAGTACGGCATCACGCACCACTGCACCATCGCGCTCAACCCCAAGGAGGCGAACGACCCGCGCTGCACGCCGGTCCTCGCCGAGCTGCCCCGCTACCTCGTCAAGGACAACGTCGTCGCCGTCGGCGAGATCGGCTACGACTCGATGACCCCCGAGGAGGACGCCGCCTTCGCCGCCCAGCTCCAGCTGGCCGCCGACCACGCACTGCCGGCGCTGGTGCACACCCCGCACCGGGACAAGCTGGAGGGGATGCGCCGCACCATCGACGTGGTCCGCGAGTCGGCGCTGGCCGCCGACCGGGTGGTGCTCGACCACCTGAACGAGACGACGGTCAAGGAGGCCAAGGACGCCGGCTGCTGGCTCGGTTTCTCGGTCTACCCCGACACCAAGATGGACGAGGACCGGATGGTCGCCATCCTGCGCGCCTACGGCCCGGAGAAGGTCCTGGTGAACTCGGCGGCCGACTGGGGCAAGAGCGACCCGCTCAAGACCCGCAGCGTCGCCGACGCCATGCTGGCGGCCGGCTTCGACGAGGACACCGTCGACCTGGTGCTGTGGCGCAACCCCGTCGCCTTCTACGGGCTCAGCGGACGCCTGAACCTCCAGGCCCCGCAGCCCGCGGCCCTGCACGCCGGCAACTCGATACTCCGCGGCGGGGAATGACCGATGCGTTTTCGGCACCCCGACGGATCCACCGTCCACCTTGCCTACTGCACGAACGTGCACCCCGCGGAGAGCCTGGAGGGGGTGCTGGCCCAGCTGCGCGAGAACTGCGAGCCGGTCCGGCTGCGGCTGGGCCGCGAGCGCCTCGGCATCGGCCTGTGGCTGGCCAGGGACGCGGCCCGCACCCTGACGGCCGACCCGGCGGCGCTCCGCCGGCTGCGCGAGGAGCTGGAGCGCCGCGGCCTCGAGGTCGTCACCCTCAACGGCTTCCCGTACGAGGGTTTCGGCGCCGAGCACGTCAAGTACCGGGTGTACCGGCCCGACTGGACCGAGCCCGAGAGGCTCGCGTACACCGAGGACCTCGCGGCGGTGCTCGCCGCGCTGCTGCCCGAGGACGTCTCCCACGGGTCGATCTCCACGCTCCCGCTGGCCTGGCGCACCCCGTACGAGGAGGACCCGCGGGCCGCGGACGCCGCCCGCGGGGCCCTGCTGCGGCTCGCCGCGCACCTCGACGAGCTCCACGAGCGGACCGGCCGCTCCATCCGGGTCGGCCTCGAACCCGAGCCGGGCTGCACGGTGGAGACCACCGCCGACGCCGTCGCCGCGCTGGCTTCGGCCGCCGGGGAGCGGATCGGGCTGTGCCTGGACACCTGCCACCTCGCGACCTCCTTCGAGGAGCCGAAGACCGCCCTCGACGCGCTGGCGGAGGCCGGCATCCCGGTGGTCAAGGCCCAGCTGTCGGCGGCCCTGCACGCCGAGCACCCGCACCTGCCCGAGGTGCGCGCCGCGCTCGCCGCGTACGCCGAGCCCCGCTTCCTGCACCAGACGCGCACCCTGGACCGCCACGGCCGGCTGCACGGCGCCGACGACCTCGGCGAGGCCCTGTCCGGCGGCGCGCTGCCCGACACCGGGCCCTGGCGGGCCCACTTCCACCTGCCCCTGCACGCGGACCCGGCGCCGCCGCTCGCCTCCACCCTGCCCGTGCTGCGCGAGGCGCTGACCGGACTCCTCGGCTCGGGCCCGGCCCGTACGCACCACCTGGAAGTGGAGACGTACACCTGGCAGGCCCTGCCGGCCGGACTGCGGCCCGACGGCCCGGCCACCCTCGCCGACGGCATCGCCGCCGAACTCGCCCTCGCCCGCGACCTGCTCACCGACCTGGGACTGACGGAGCTGCTATGACGGAGACCACCGAACCCACGCCCCTGCTCGTCGTGGACGTGGTCGGCCTGACCCCCCGGCTGCTGGAGCACATGCCGCGCCTGACGGAGCTGGCCGCCGCCGGTTCGCGGGCCCCGCTGGGCACCGTGCTGCCCGCGGTGACCTGCTCGGCCCAGGCCACCTTCCTGACCGGAGCGCTGCCCAGCGAGCACGGCATCGTCGGCAACGGCTGGTACTTCCGCGATGTGGGCGAGGTGCTGCTGTGGCGCCAGCACAACGCCCTGGTGGGCGGGGACAAGATCTGGGACGCGGCCCGCCGCTCCCACCCCGGCTACACCGTCGCCAACATCTGCTGGTGGTACGCGATGGGCGCCGACACCGACATCACGGTCACCCCGCGCCCGGTCTACTACTCCGACGGGCGCAAGGAACCCGACTGCTACACCCGCCCGCCGCAGCTGCACGACGAGCTCACCGAGCGCCTGGGCACCTTCCCGCTGTTCCACTACTGGGGGCCGGGCGCCGACCTCGTCTCCTCCCGGTGGATCGTCGACGCCACCCGGCACGTCCTCGCCACGCGCAGCCCCGACCTCGCCCTGTGCTACCTGCCCCACCTCGACTACGACCTCCAGCGCTTCGGCCCCGACGACCCCCGCTCCCACCGGGCCGCCGCCGACCTCGACCGGACGCTGGCCCCGCTGCTGGACGACGCCCGCCGCGCCGGGCGCACCGTCGTCGTCCTGTCCGAGTACGGCATCACCCCGGTCAGCCGGCCCGTCGACATCAACCGCGCCCTGCGCCGGGCCGGGCTGCTGGAGGTTCACGTCCAGGACGGGATGGAGTACCTCGACCCGGCGGCGTCGCGGGCCTTCGCCGTCGCCGACCACCAGATCGCCCACGTCTACGTACGCCGCCCCGAGGACGTGGACGCCACCCGCGAGGCGCTGCGGGACCTGCCCGGCCTCGGTGAACTCCTCGACGACCGCGGCAAGAAGGAACACGGACTGGACCACCCGCGCTCCGGGGAGCTCGTCGCCGTGGCGGAGCCGGACGCGTGGTTCACGTACTACTACTGGCTCGACGACGCCCGCGCGCCCGACTTCGCCCGCCAGGTGGAGATCCACCGCAAGCCCGGCTACGACCCGGCCGAGCTGTTCATGGACCCCGAGGATCCCTACGTCAAGGTGAAGGCGGCCCGGGCGCTCGCCCGCAAGAAGCTCGGAATGCGCTACCGGATGGCTGTCGTTGCGCTCGACCCCTCCCCCGTGCGCGGCAGCCACGGGCGGCTGCCCGCGCAGGAGGCCGACGCCCCCCTGCTGATCTGCTCCCGGCCGGACGGTGTGGGCGGCCCGATGGAGGCGACCGGGGTCAAACCGCTGCTGCTGCGGCTGGCGGGACTGGCCGGCTGAGGCGCCCGCAGGTGGGATTCAGCCAGGGCTCCACCAGAACTGACCACGATTCCGGATGAACCACTTCGCCGAACGCACGAGTCTGCACGAGGAGAGCGAACCCATGGGCAAGGACGTAATAGTCGTCGGCGCGGGTCCGGTCGGGCTGATGCTTGCCGGTGAGCTCCGGCTCGGCGGTGTGGACGTCGTCCTGTACGACAAACTGCCCGCGCCCAGTGGTGAGTCCCGCGGCCTGGGCTTCACCGGACGCACGGCCGAGGTGTTCGCGCAGCGCGGACTGCTCTCGCGCATCGGGGAGTTCCGCTGGGGCCAGCACGGGCACTTCGGCGGCGTGCGGATCAACTTCGACTCCCTGGAGGAGAGCCACTACGGGGTGATGGGCCTGGCCCAGTCCCGTACCGAGTCGATGCTCGGCGACTGGCTGGAGGAGATCGGCGTACCCGTCGTACGGGGACACGAGCTGGTCGGCTACCGCGAGAGCGGGGACTCGGTCGTCGTCGAGTTCGAGGGACCTGACGGCCGGGTCGAGGAGAGCGCCTCGTACCTGGTGGGCTGTGACGGCGGCAAGAGCACCCTGCGCGAGCTGGCCGGCATCGCCTTCCCCGGCGAGGAGGCCACCCGCGGCATGTACCTCGCCGACGTCGTCGGCGCGAACGTCCGCCCGCGTCCCATCGGCGAGCGCATCCCGGGCGGCGGCATGGTCCTGTCCGTCTCCACCAAGCCGGGTACCGACCGCATCGTCGTCCACGAGCCGGGCGTGCGTCCGCACCACGGCGAGGGCGAGCTGACCTACGCCGAGCTCGCCGACGCCTGGCAGCGGGTGACCGGCGAGGACATCCACGGGGCCTCGGCCAGCTGGATGACCGCGCTCACCAACGCCCAGGGCCAGGCCGAGGTGTACCGGCGCGGCCGGGTCTTCCTCGCCGGCGACGCCGCGCACGACCACGCCCCGATGGGCGCCCAAGGCGTCAGCGTGGGCCTCCAGGACGCCGTCAACCTCGGCTGGAAGCTGGCCGCGACGGTCAAGGGCTGGGCCCCCGAGGGCCTGCTGGACACCTACCAGTCCGAGCGCCACCCGGTCGGCGTCAAGCTGCTGCGCAACACCCTCGCCCAGTCGCTGCTGTACCTGAGCGGCGAGGAGATGGAGCCGCTGCGCGCCGTCATGCGCGAGCTGGTGCAGATCCCCGAGGCGGCGCGCCACCTCGCCGGCGAGGTCAGCGGGCTCGACATCCGCTACGAGGTCGGAGCGACGGGCCACCCGCTGCTGGGTCTGCGCGTGGAGCCGGGTCTGGAGCTGCGGCTCGCGGACGGCGGCGTGACGACGGTGGCCGAACTGCTGTACCCGGCCCGGGGCGTGCTCGTCACCACCGAGGGCTTTGCGCAGGAGCGCGAGCTCGCCGCCGCGTGGGCCGACCGGATCGACATCGTCACCGGCGCGTGGAGCCGTACGGAGACCGCGGGCGGCATCCCCGTGCCGGGCGCGGTGCTGATCCGCCCCGACGGGTACGCCGTCTGGGCGGCCCCGGACGGCGGCGACCTGTCGGACGCGCTCAAGGGCTGGTTCGGCCCGGCCTGAGCGACCGCACCCCCGCGCCCCACCCCCACGTGCGCGGACACCCCCCGAACACCATCCCCGTACGCGGCGGACCGGCCCGGTCGAGTGACCGGGCCGGTCCGCAGCCCGTCGAGCACGGCCAGCCGTCACCCGAGCGTCCCGGAGGGACCCACGTCATGACCATCCTCGTCACCGGAAGCCGCGGCAAGGTCGGCTCCCACCTCATCGGCCTCCTGCACGCCCGCGGCATCGCCGTCCGGGCCGGATCCGCCGACCCGTCGAAGCTTTCGCTGCCCGAGGGCGTGGAGTCCGTACCGCTCGCCCTGGACGACGCGTCCGGCTTCCGGGCCGCGCTGGCCGGCGTCGAGTCCGTCTTCCTGTACTGCGAGCCCAGCGAGATCGACGCCTTCGTCAAGGAGGCCGAAGCCGCCGGGGTCCGGCACGTGGTGATCATGTCCTCGGACGCGGTGCTGCTCCCGGACGCCGCCGACAACTGCATCGCCGCCCCGCACCTGGTCGTCGAGCAGGCGCTGGAGGCCTCCACCATCACGGCGACCGCCTTCCGCTGCGGCGCCCTCGCGGGCAACTGCCTGCCCTGGGCGTGGGCCCTGAAGGGCGCGGGCTTCGTCAGCCTGCCCTTCCCCGACAGCTACGCCGACCCGGTCAACGAGAAGGACATCGCCGAGGCCGCGCTGGCCGCCCTCACCGAAACCCGGTTCCAAGGGCGCTCCTACCACCTCACCGGACCCCAGGCGCTCACCTTCGCCGAGCAGGTCCGCACCGTCGAGGAGGCCGCCGGCCGCTCGATCCCGGTGCGCGTCGTGACGCCCGAGGAGTGGAAGGCGGGCCGCGCCGGATACATCCCCGCCGACATCGCCGACGAGCTGCTCGTCCTGTGGTCCAAGGACACCGAGCCGCTGCCGCTCACCGGCGACATCGAAGAGCTGACCGGCCACCCCGGCCGCACCTTCGCCCTGTGGGCCGAGGAGAACGCGCCCGCGTTCCGCGGCTGACGGACCGCCCCGCACGGCACGGCACCCCACGGCCCAGCACGGCACAGCACAGCACAGAGCCGAGAAAGGTACGAGATGACGACGGTGGACGAGCAAACGGGCTCGATCGAGGACCTGACCGGGCTGGAGAGCCCGACCGACGAGGAACTGGCGAGATCGCTTCCGGGCGACTTCAGAAGCATGTACGCGGACCTGGACGGCGTACGGCTGCACTACGTCGCCGGAGGCGAGGGCGAGCCGCTGGTCCTGCTGCCCGGCTGGCCCCAGACCTGGTGGGAATTCCGCAAGATCATGCCCGAGCTCGCCCGCCGCTACCGCGTCATCGCGGTCGACCTGCGCGGGATGGGCGGCTCCAGCCGCCCCGAGGGCGGCTACGACAAGAAGTCGATGGCCGCGGACATCCGCGCCCTGGTCCACCACCTCGGCTACCAGAGCGTCAACCTGGCCGGCCACGACATCGGCGCCATGGTCGCGTTCAGCTTCGCCGTCAACCACCCCGAGGCCGTCCGCAAGCTCGCCCTGCTCGACGTCATGCACCCGGGCGAGAGCAAGTACTCGATGCCGCTGCTGCGCCGCCCGGGCACCGGGGTCTCCATGTGGTGGTGGGGCTTCAACCAGGCGCAGGGCCTGCCGGAGAAGCTGATCGCCGGCCGGATGCGGCACGTCGTCGACTGGCTCTTCGAGAACTCCCTCTACGACCAGGCCTCGGTCAGCCCGCGCGACCGGGCCATCTTCGCCCGCGCCTACGACACCCCCGAGCAGATCCGGGCGACCAACGGCTGGTACCGGGCCTTCCCGCAGGACATCGAGGACATGGCGACGTACGGCAAGCTCACCGTGCCGCTGCTCGGGATCGCCTCCCCGGTGAGCCACCACGAGTTCGAGCAGGTGCTCCCCTCGCTGGCCCCCGACGTGCGGGTGGTGAAGCTGTACAAGACCCTGCACTGGCTCCCCGAGGAGCAGCCCGAGCCGGTCATCCGGCTGCTGTCGGAATTCTTCGTCTGACCGACCTTCATCCATCTGCTGCACGAGGAGAACGAAGCCATGGGCAAGGACGTAATAGTCGTCGGCGCGGGTCCGGTCGGGCTGATGCTCGCCGGCGAGATCCGGCTCGGCGGAGCGGACGTCGTCGTCTTCGAGAAGCTGCCCGCGCCGAGCGGCGAGTCACGCGGCGTCGGCTTCACCAAGCGTGCGGCCGAGGTGTTCGACCAGCGCGGGCTGCTCGCCCGGTTCGGCGAGGTCGAGTACGCGCAGGGCCACTTCGGCGGCGTGCGCATCGACTTCAGCAAGCTCGACGACAACCACTACAGCGTGCGCGGGATCCCGCAGTTCCGCACCGAGGCCCTGCTGGAGGCCTGGGTGCGCGAGATCGGGGTCACCGTCCGCCGCGAGCACGAGGTGATCGGCTTCCGGGAGAGCGCGGACGGCGTCGTCGTCGAGTACGAGGGCCCGGACGGGCGGGGCGAGGAGAGCGCCTCGTACCTGGTGGGCTGTGACGGGGCGCGCAGCATCGTGCGCAAGCTGGCCGGCATCGACTTCCCCGGGTGGGAGGCCACCCGCGGGATGTACATGGCCGACCTGGTCGGGGCGAACATCCGCCAGCGGCCGATCGGCGAGCAGGTCCCCGGCGGCATGGTCATGGCCTTCAACCTCGAGGACGGCGTGGACCGCATCGTCATCCACGACGAGAAGCTGCGCCCGCACGAGGACAAGAGCAAGCTGACCTTCGCCGAGATCGCCGACGCCTGGCAGCGGATGACCGGCGAGGACGTGCACGGCGCCGAGGCCCGGTGGGTGAGCTCCTTCACCGACACCACGCGCCAGGCCTCCGAGTACCGCAGCGGGCGGGTGTTCCTCGTCGGGGACGCCACCCACATCCACATGCCGGCCGGCGCGCAGGGCATGAGCGTGGGCGTCCAGGACGCCGCCAACCTCGGCTGGAAGCTGGCCGCGACGGTCAAGGGCTGGGCCCCCGAGGGCCTGCTGGACACCTTCCAGTCCGAGCGGCACCCGGTGGGCGAGGGGCTGATGCGCAACACCCGCGCGCAGACCCGCCTGTACCTGAGCGGCGAGGAGATGGAGCCGCTGCGCGCCGTCATGCGCGAGCTGGTGGAGATCCCGGAGGTGGCCCGGCACCTGGCGGGCCTGGTCAGCGGGATCGACGTCCGCTACGACACGGGCGCCCCGGGGCACCCGCTGGCCGGGCTGCGGCTGCCCGACCACGAGCTGGAGCGCGCGGACGGCGTCCGTACCCGGGTCGCCGAACTGCTGCACGCGGCCCGCGGCGTCCTGGTGCTCACCGGCGGCGAGGGCGACGCGGAGCTGAAGGAGCTGGCCGGAGCCTGGTCGGACCGGGTCGACGTGGTCGAGGGGTGCTGGGACCCGGAGCTGACGCCCGGCGGGCTGCGGCTGCCCGAGGCGGTGCTGCTGCGGCCCGACGGCCACGTGGCGTGGGCCGCGCCGGACGGCGGCAGCCTTCGAGCGGCGCTGGAGGCCTGGTTCGGGACCGCTCGAGAGACGGTGGAGAGCGCCGCCGGGGCGCAGCGGGGCGCCGTACTGTGAAGCGCACGGGCCCGCCGGGTGGCGAGGGCCGCCGGGGGTCAGGCGTGGGTACGGCGTGACGGGGAGCTGAGCGCGCGGACACGTCCTTCCCCCCAGAGTGCCCGGCACTTGCCCTGAGCGGCGCCGCCCGGTGAGTCGGGAGTGCCCGCCGTGAGGCGGCGCACGGGGACCTCGGAAGGAAGAGCCATGAGCGCCACTTTCAAGCACGACATGACCATGATGTTCGTCATCCACGACGCGCTGCGGCGGGAGCTGGAGCACCTGGCCAAGGTGGCCGCCCGCACCAGCGACGACCCCGTCACCATCCTGCGCACCGCCGCGGGTTGGGAGATGTTCAAGTCCTACCTGCACGTCCACCACGGAGCCGAGGACGAGGCGCTGTGGCCGGGCATCCGGGAGGCGCTCGCCGGCCGCCCCGACGACCTCGCGGTCGTCGAGGCGCTGGAGGCCGAGCACCTGACCATCGATCCGATGCTGGACGCGATCGACGCCGCGCTGGCCGACCCGGCGGGGCACGAGCGCCTCGGTGACCTGGTCGACGCCCTCGTCACGGGCCTCGGCGGGCACTTCAAGCACGAGGAGGACGAGGGGCTGCCGGTCATCGACGACGTCGCGACCCCGCCGCTGCTCATGGGCTTCGGCCAGGCCCACGCGCAGCGCATCGGCCCCGACAACCCGCGGTACCTGCCGTGGCTGCTCGACGGTGCCTCCGAGTCGGACAGCGCGACCGTGCTGCGGGTGCTCCCGGAGCCGGCCCGCGCAGCGTACGAGAACGCGTGGGTCCCCGCCTACGCGAAGATCAACCGCTGGAGCATCTGACCCGGCACCGGGCGCCATCCGAAGGGCGGCCAGATCACCGAGCTCACAGCGGTGGCCTGGCCGCCCGTCGGTCTGTCCGGGGCATGTCCCAGGCCGCCTCCTGCGACGCCGCCCCGTGCACTTCCCCCCGCGAGTTCCAGTCCAGCACGCATCCCCGGGTACCCCGAGTACCCGAGTGAGGAGATCCGGATGAGCGACGAGACCCTGCGCGTGGCGGTCGTCGGCGCGGGCATCGGCGGCCTGGCCGCGGCGATGGCGCTGCGCCGGGCCGGCCTGGAGGTCGACGTGTACGAGCAGGCCCCGGAGCTGTCGGAGGTCGGGGCCGGGCTGCACCTGGCGCCCAACGGGGCCCGGCTGCTGCACCGGTTCGGGCTCGAGGAGCGGCTGCGGGAGGTCGCGGTGCGCCCCGAGGCCCTGGAGATCCGGCTCTGGGACAGTGGCCTTGCGGTGAACCGGCAGCCGATGGGGGCCGCCTGGGAGGCCGAGTACGGCAGCCCGCACTACACGGTCCACCGCGCGGACCTCCACCGCATCCTCGCCGACCAGGTCCCCGCCGAGACGGTGCACCTGGGCCGGCGCCTCGTCGGCTTCGAGGAGGACGAGGACGGGGTGCGCCTCGACTTCGAGGACGGCACCCGCGGGCGGGCCGATCTGCTGGTCGCCGCCGACGGAGTGCACTCCGTGGTGCGCCGCCGGCTCGCCGCCGCGTCCGACGCCCCGGTGTGGTCGGGCACCGCCGCGATCCGCGGGGTGGTGCCCGTGGAACTGCTGCCCTCGCTGGGCGGGCGGGCCGCCGAGACCATGTACGTGTGGACCGGCGCGCGGGAGCGGCTGCTCGCCGCCCCGGTCCGCTCCGGGCGCGAGCTGTCCTTCGTCGCCGTGGTGGCGGACACCGCCGACCGCGGGGACTCCTGGACCCGGCGGGGCGACGGGCGCGAGCTGGCGGCGGCCTTCGCCGGCTGGGAGCCCGCCGTACGCGAACTGGCCGGGGCCGTGGCCGAGGCCGGGCACTGGTCCCTGTACGACCGCGAGCCGCTGGCCCGTTGGAGCACCGCGCGCACCACCCTGCTCGGGGACGCGGCCCATCCGATGCTCCCCCACCACGGCCAGGGCGCCAGCCAGGCCATCGAGGACGCGGTGGCGCTGGCCGGTTTCCTGCGGCGCGAGCCGGCCGGTCCGGGCCGGGTCGCCGCCGCCCTGCGCCGGTACGAGGAGCTGCGGCTGCCCTACACCGCAGAGGTGGCCGAGGGCGCCCGGGCGGGCGGCGCGCAGCGGATCGGCAAGGGCGGCCCCGCGCCGGCCGGCGGCGGACAGGCTCCGCAGCCCGGGCAGCCCGGGCAGGCGCCCGCGGCGTCGATGCACGCGGTGGTGGAAGCGGTGGACCGGATCCAGCGCCACGACGTCGTGGCGGCGGTGACCGAGGCGGCGTCGGCCGGCCTCAACCCCGGCGCCCGCATGTACCAGGAGTTCCTCTCGGCCCACGACATACTGCGCCGGGGCACGGAGCTGGTCGCCGGCTCCTTCCAGTGCCTGACCGACGGCGCGGCCGTCGACATCCCCACCCTGGTGTGGACGGCCGGCTGGCTGGTGGAGCTGACCCACCACCACCACATCAGCGAGGACGACCTGTTCTGGCCGGTGCTGCGCGAGCTCTACCCGCAGGAGGGCGCGCACTTCGACACCCTCAAGGACGAGCACGCGGAACTCAACGCGGAACTGGACGCGCTGCAGGCGGCCGTGGACGAACTCGCCGCGCTGGGCCCGCTCGCCACGCTCGCCTCCGCCGGCCGGCCGGCCCGCGAGGGCGCGGCGGCCGCGCGCCGCGTGCAGAAGGTGCTCGCCGCCCACCTCGACACCGAGGAGCCGGTCGTACGGGACCTGTTCCCGGGGGTCGGCGGCAGCGAGATCGACCGGCTGCGCAAGGCCATCCTCGCGGGCGGCCCCCAGGGCGGCGGGCACATGGTCTTCGGCCTGCTGGAGGACCCGGTCCTCGCACGCGGCTACGACCTGCTCGTGGAGAACTTCCCGCCGGCCGTCCACCAGGCCAGGCCCCAGCTCATCGAGCAGTACCGGCAGGTGGTGCGGGACCTGGGCCTGGGTCCCCGCTGACCACCGCCTGCCCCGAGCCCCCCAGGCCGCCGACCTGGGGGGCTCCGTTCGGTGGGCGGTCTTCTCCGTCCCGCCTCCTGAGCCGCTCTTGAGCGCCTCCTGAGCGCCTCTAGCAGCGTGATCCAGCCTGGGTTTCGGAACGGAACGGCTCTGACCGGGCCGTCATGGGGCGCTGCCCCGAGCTCCGACCGACGTGGATGGCACACCGGATACACGGACCAGTGGAGAGTGACCATGACCAGCCGGCAGCTCGACGTCTGCCTCATCGGCGCCGGACCCCGCGGGCTCTCCGTTCTCGAACGGATCTGCGCGCAGGCCGCCGAAGGGGGTGAGGAACCCATCACCGTCCACGTGGTCGACCGCTGCCCACCGGGCCCGGGGCAGGTGTGGCGCACGGACCAGTCGCAGCACCTGCTGATGAACACGGTGGCCAGCCAGGTCACCCTGTTCACCGACGAGAGCGTGACGCTGAAGGGACCGCTGTCCCCCGGCCCCAGCCTCTACGAATGGGCGCGGTTCCTGACGCTCATGGGTCCGGTCGACGACTGGAACCACCCCGAGTCGGTGATGGCCGAGGCCCGCGCCCTGGGCCCCGACTCGTACCCGACCCGCGCCTTCTACGGCCACTACCTGGAATGGGTGTTCAGACGGGTCGTCAAGACCGCCCCCGACCGGGTCCGCACCGTCGTCCACGGCTCCGGCGCGGTGGCCCTGGACGACGACCCGCGCACGGGCACGCAGAGCGTACGGCTCGCCGACGGCACCCGCCTCGACGGGCTGCACGCCGTCGTGCTCGCCCAGGGGCACGTGCCCGTACGGGAGTCCAGGAGCCAGCGCGAGCGCGCCGGCTTCGCCCGCCGCAACGGCCTGCACTACGTCACCCCCGTGAACCCGGCGGAGGCGGACCTCTCGGCGGTCCGCCCCGGGGAGACGGTGGCGCTGCTGGGCCTGGGCCTCAACTTCTTCGACTACATGGCGCTGTTCACCCACGGCCGCGGCGGCCGCTTCGAGCGGCAGGGCGAGCGCCTGGTCTACCTGCCCTCGGGGCGGGAGCCGAAGCTCGTCGCCGGGTCCCGACGGGGCCTGCCCTTCCACTCGCGCGGCGAGAACCAGAAGGGCGCGCACGGCCGCCACATGCCGCTCGTCCTGACCCCGGAGACGGTCCGCGCCCTGCGGAGCAGGTCGCGGCGGGAGGGCGGGCTGGACTTCCGCCGGGACCTGTGGCCGCTGATCGCCCGCGAGACCGAGACGGTCTACTACACCGCGCTGCTGGCCGCCGAGGGACGGCACACCGAGGCCGGGGCGCTGCGCACGGCCTATCTGGGAGCCTCCCCGGGCAGCTCGCGCGAGGAGGAGATCCTCGACCGGTTCGGTATCGCCGCCGACCGCCGGTGGGACTGGGCCCGCATCGCCAAGCCGTACGAGGGGCAGGCGTTCACCAAGCCCGGGGACTTCCGCGCCTGGCTCCTGGACCACCTGCGCGAGGACCTGGCCGCGGCCCGCGAGGGCAATGTGGACGGGCCGCTGAAGGCTGCCCTGGACGTGCTGCGGGACCTGCGCAACGAGGTCCGCCAGATCATCGACCACGGCGGTCTGAGCGGCGGCTCGTACGGGCGGGACCTGGACGGCTGGTACACCCCGCTCAATGCCTTCCTCTCCATCGGGCCGCCCGCGAGCCGGATCGAGGAGGCCATCGCGCTGATCGAGGCGGGTGTCCTGGAGGTGCTCGGTCCGGAGACCCGGCTGCGGCGCCTCAACGACGCCGAGGGTGCCTTCACGGTGGAGTCCGCCCTCGTGCCCGGCTCCCTGGTCCGGGCGGACACGCTCATCGAGGCGCGCCTGCCGGAGATCGACCTGCGCGCCACCGCCGATCCGCTGCTGCTCCACCTGCTCGGCACCGGCCAGTGCCGCACGTACCGGATCCCCGGGCCCGGCGGCGAGGTGCACGAGACGGGCGGCCTGGACGTGACCCGTGCGCCGTTCCGCGTGGTGGACGCGGCGGGCCGGCCGCATCCGGCGCGCTACGCGTACGGGGTGCCGACCGAGTGGGTGCACTGGGTCACCGCGGCGGGCATCCGCCCCGGCGTGGACTCCGTGACCCTCCAGGACTCGGACGCCATAGCCGACGCCGTCCTGGGCCTGCTCCAGGACAGCGAGAGCGTCCTCGCCCCGGTCGGGGAGCTGGCCAGGTGACACTTCCGTCCGGCGCCGACTCCGGTCTGCTGAGCCCCGTACGCGCGGGAACGGCGGCGGAGGCGGCGACTTCCGACGAGGCGTGGCTGCAGGCGATGCTCGACGCCGAGGCCGCCCTGGTGCGGTCCCAGGCCGATCTGGGGACCGTGCCCAAGGAGGCGGCCCGCGTCATATCCGAACTGGCCGTACGGGAGCACCTGGACCTGGTCGCCGTCGCGCGCGGCAGCCGGGAGACCGCCAACCCGGTGGTGGGGCTGGTGCGGGAGTTCACGGCCGTGGTGGCCGCGCACTCCCCCGAGGCGGCCGAGTTCGTGCACCGCGGCTCCACCAGCCAGGACATCTTCGACACCGCGCTGATGCTGGTGTCCGCCCGGGTCGTGGACCTGATCACGGCCGATCTGGACGCGGTGGCGGGCGCCCTGCGCACGCTGGCCGCCGGGCACCGCGACACGGCGCTGGCCGGTCGCACGCTGGGCCTGCACGCGGTGCCGACCACCTTCGGCCTGAAGGCCGCCGGGTGGCTGGTGGCGGTGCAGGAAGCGGCGGCGCGGCTGCGCCGGCTGCGGGCGGAGGGGCTCCTCGTCCAACTGGGCGGCGCGGCCGGGACGCTGGCCGGCTACGTCGAGTACGCCCGCGGCGGCCCGCATGCGGTGGCGGACCCGCAGGGGTACGCGCCGCGCCTGGTCGAGCGGTACGCCGCCGAGTGCGGGCTGCGCGCGCCGCGGCTGCCGTGGCACACGGCCCGTACCCCGATCGCGGCGCTGGGCGCCGAACTGGCCCTGGCCACCGGCGTCCTGGGCAAGATCGCGGTGGACGTCCAGTCGATGGCGCGCACCGAGGTCGGCGAGGTGGCCGAGCCGGCGGTGGCGGGCCGTGGGATCTCCTCGGCCATGCCGCACAAGCGCAATCCCGTACTGGCCACGCTGATCCGCTCGGCGGCCCTGCAGGTGCCCGCGTACGCGAGTGTGCTCGCGCAGGCCATGCTCTCGGAGGACGAGCGGTCCGCGGGTGCCTGGCACGCGGAGTGGCAGCCGCTGCGGGAGTGTCTGAGGCTGGCCGGCGGCGCTGCCGCGACGGCCCGGGAACTGGCCCTCGGGCTGCGGGTCCACCCGGAGCGGATGCGGGCGAACCTGGAGCTGACCGGGGGGCAGATCGTCAGCGAGCGACTGGCGGCGGTCCTGGCGCCGTTGCTGGGGAAGGCCGAGGCCAAGGAGCTGATGAGCGAGGCGTCGGCGGAGGCCGCGGCCTCGGGGCGCCCGCTCGCGGAGGTCCTGGCGGCCTCCGGGGTGCTCGGGCGCCACTACGGGGCCGAGGCCCTGGCGGCCCTGCTGGATCCGGCCGGCTACACGGGCGCGGCCGCGGTGCTGACGGACGCGGTGCTGTCGGACGAGGTGCTGACGGACCCGGTGCTGACGGACGCTGCGGCGAAGAGCGCCGTGGGCGGGTGAGCCGCCGCCGGGCGCGGCCGGGCTCAGCCCCAGGCGGCGCCGGCGACCTGGCGGGTGGCGACGTTGATGCGGTTCCAGACGTTGACGGTGGAGATGGAGAGGATGAGCGCCGCAAGCTGCTGCTCGTCGTAGTGCTTGGCGGCTTCCTCGTAGACCTCGTCCGGGACCGCGTTGCTGGTGTCCGCGACGCGGGTGACGGCCTCGGCGAGGGCGAGGGCGGCGCGCTCCGCGTCGTCGAAGTACGGGGTGTCGCGCCAGCCGGCGATCGCGTGGATGCGCTCGTCGGTCTCCCCGAGCTTCTTCGCGATCTTCGGGTGCATGTCGAGGCAGACCCCGCACGCGTTGATCTGGCTGGCCCGGATGTGGGCGAGCTCCAGGGTGCGCTCGCTGATGCCGGTGGCGGTGACGGCCTTGCCCATGGCCTGCAGGGCCTGCATCGCGCCGGGGACCACGATGGCGGGGTTGCCCATACGTGCGTTCATCAGGGACTCCTTGGGGGGCGGGGGCTCGGGTGCCCCGTTTCGTGCCGGTACCGCCATGACGGATCCGGCTCCGCGAATGTGACTGCGCAGGGGACAACGCGCAGACAGCCGTTTCGGCACGGTCTCAAAAACAACCGCTTGGACTGTTTCTGGCGGGGGTATGGAGGGTGTGACACTGGCAATCTCCCCCTCCAGGGACCCCATTTTCTCAACTCCCGTCCCTGATCAGGGTGATGATCGAGCGTTCCGGGCGAAAACGGTACGACCGGTTTGGTATTGACAAACCGGCCGTGCTGTTTTCTACTGGCGGTGGTTCATCCACGGACAGGGGAGTAGGGCGTGGACATCACGGTTCTGGGCGCGCTTGCGGTGCGGGTGAACGGGGTCTCGATCACGCCGACCGCTCCCAAGCCCCGCCAGGTTCTTGCACTGCTGGCCCTGCACGCGGACCAGGTGGTCCCGGTCTCGGCCCTGACCGAGGAGCTGTGGGCGGGCAAGCCGCCGCGCAGCGCGCGGACCACCTTGCAGACGTACGTCCTGCAGCTGCGGGCGATGATCTCCACGGCCCTGGGCCAGGGAGAGGGCGCCGAGGTCGCGGGCGATTCCGGCAGCGAGGACGGGACGCCCGTGCGCACGGCGAAGGACGTCCTGGTCACCCTCCCGGGCGGCTACCTCCTCGACAGCGGCGGCGCGGCCAGCGACATCCGGGAATTCGACCGGCTCGCGGGCATGGGCTACCGGGCCATGGACGCCGGGGACTTCCCCGGCGCCGCCCGCCTGCTGCGCGAGGCCCTCGCCCTGTGGCAGGGACCCGCCTTCGCCGACGTACAGGGCGGCGCCCAGCTGGAGATGGAGACGCGGCGGCTGGAGGAGAGCCGGCTCTGCGCGCTCGACCAGCGCATCGACGCCGACATCCGGCTCGGCCGCCACCGCGAACTGCTCGCCGAGCTCACCGTGCTGGCCAGCCGCTACCGCACCCACGAGAACCTGCACGGGCAGTTCATGCTCGCCCTGCACCGCTCCGGGCGCCGCGGCGAGGCCCTGGACGTCTACCAGCGGCTGCGCGCCACCCTCGTACGGGAACAGGGCCTGGAGCCCTCCACCGCCCTGCGGGCCCTGCAGCGCTCCATCCTCATGGCCGGCCCGGAGCACCCCGTGAAACCCGCCCCCGACGCGACGGACACCCGACTCGCCCGCGTGGGCTGACGTGGCGTTGGCACGGAGCACCACCGGCCCCGCCGCCGGGCGCGGCGCCCGGTCGGTGCAGGCACGCTCGGAGCGGACCCGCCGCAGGCTCGTCCACGCGGGCGCCCAGCTGTTCCAGCGCAACGGCTACGCCAACGCGACGCTCGGCGACATCGCCGTGGCGGCCGGGGTCACCAAGGGCGCGCTGTACTTCCACTTCGCCTCCAAGGACGAACTGGCCGAGGCGGTGCAGGAGCGCGGCGGCGCCATGCTCAGCGAGGAGGCGCACGCGCTGCGCAGCCGGGGCGTCCCGCCGCTCCAGGCCCTGGTCGACCTCACCCACTGGCTGGCCAGGACCCTGCACGAGGAGCCGGCCCTCCCCGCGAGCTTCAGGATCACCAAGGAGTGCGCGGGCAGCGAGCCGCCCGTCACCGACTTCCACCGGGCATGGCTCACCACGGTGTGCGAGCTGCTGCAGGAGGCCCGCGACGCGGGCGAGCTGCGCGCCGACCACTGGGAGGGCATCGAGTCGGCGGTGGCCGCTGCCGCCTGCGGCATCGAGGTGATGGCGGGGATCGGCATGCCGTACGGGGAACTCCGGCGCAGGGTCAGCGCGTTGTGGCTCCTGCTGCTGCCCGGCCTGGTCCCGGCGGGGCGGGCGGCGCAGTACCGTACTTCGGTCGCGGACACCGAGTCGGCGCTGACCGCGCCCTGGACGTGAACGTGACCCACCGCACCACCGGTTAGCCGAAGGAGCCACCGATGACGAGTGACCCCCGTGATCCGCAGCAGTCGCCCGCCGCGCCCGACGAGGTGCTGGCCGTCCTCCTCGGGGTGCTCGGCGAGGTGCTGAGGATCCCTTCGGACCGGATCGACCCGGGCCAGAGCTTCCGCACCCTGGGACTGGACTCCTTGCTGACCGCGCAGTTCGTCGCCATGGTCAACCAGCGCTACGGGGCCGGGGTGGAGCCCACCGACCTGTACGAGTACCCGACCCCGGCGGCCTTCGCCGACCTGGTCGTCTGCGAGGCGGTCCACACCCCCTGATCACCCCTTGAGCACCCCTGACCGTGTCCGGTCACAGCGCCCCCCGCCGCACCACGGCGGGGGGCGCCGTCGTGGTGCGCACCCGCGCGCCGCGAGGAATTCCGGTGAAGTCCCCGTGGTCTTTCGGATACGTGTTCCGGCCTTAATTCTCGCAGTGGAAGCAGGCGGCTCGGCGCCTTTCCGCACCTGGCCGCCCGCGAAGGGCGGTGGATATCCGCTCAAGAATTCCACGGTCGGGTTCAAGTCGCCGCTACCGTGCCTGAGTCGACGTCCGAAAATCGATGACAACTCGGCGACGTCCGGAGGGAAGCCGTGGAGATTCAGGTACTGGGTCCGTTGAGTGCGGAGGTCAACGGGGGTTCGGTCGTTCCGTCGGCGGGAAAGCCGCGGCAGGTGCTTGCACTGCTTGCGTTGTATCCAGGCCGTGTGGTGCCGGTGCCGACCCTGATGGAGGAGATCTGGGGTTCGGGGCTGCCGCAGAGCGCGCTGACGACGCTGCAGACGTACATCCTGCAGCTGCGCAGACGCCTCGGCGCGGCGCTCGGCCCGGCCGCGCCCGGGGGCGCCAAGGACGTGCTCGCCACACGGCACGGGGGCTACGTGCTGCAGGTCCCGCCGGAGAGCGTGGACGTCCACGGGTTCGAGCGGCTGGTCGCGGGGGGCCAGTCGGCGTTCGAGGACGGCGACGACGAGCGCGCGGCCGGCCTGCTGCGCTCCGCGCTGGAGCTGTGGCAGGGCCCCGCGCTGGTGGACGTACGGGTGGGGCCGATCCTGGAGATCGAGGTGATGCGCCTTGAGGAGAGCCGGCTGGTGACCGTCGAACGGCGCATCGACGTCGACCTGCGCCTCGGCCGGCACACGGAGGTGCTGGCGGAGCTGACCGAGCTCATAGCGCGCCACAGACAGCACGAGGGGCTGCACGCCCAGGCGATGGTGGCGCTCTACCGTTCGGGCCGCCAGGCGGGCGCGCTGGACGTCTTCCGGCGGTTGCGGACGCGGCTGATCGACGAACTGGGAGTGGAGCCCTCACCACAGTTGCAGCGGCTGCACCAGGCCATGCTGGCGGTCGATCCCGCGCTCGACGTGACGGCCGGACCGCGCCGCACCTCGACCTTCGACCTGTACGCGGCGTAATCCCCGCCGAACTGCCCGGATAACGCCGTCCGTTCAATGTTCCGTGGAATTCTGATCATTCTCCACCGGAATCCTGCCAGGGTTCGGCAGGATTCCGGTCGGAAATGGGCCGGAAGCCTGGCGGAATGATGACGGAGTCCCGCCGGAGTCGCGCCGGAATACCGGACCGATCCCCCGGCCGGACCCCGGCTTAATTCCGCCTGAATTCTGGCGCGATAGTCCATAATTCGTAGAACTGCCGTGCACACGACGCTCGCGGGGGCGCCGTGCCGGCGTCGTGCGCTCCCTTTCCACGTCTGTGTTCCCAGCCAGGGAGGAGCTGATGGACCGTGACGCAGATGAGCGTGGTCATCGCTCCAGGGCCGCCGCCTTCCCTGGACCTGCTCGGACCGCTGTCCTCGGCGGCCCTGCAGGCGGCGCTGTCGCTGTTTCCGCCGTTCACCCCGGCCCTGCGCCGGCACAGCGCGACGCACCACAGCCTGATCCTGCCGCCGCCCCCCTTCCCGGCCGGGCCGCTCGTGGACCTGCTCACCTCGCTCCCCCAGCAGCCCGGGAGCGCGATCCCGGCAGCCCAGCCGGTGGCTGACGCCCGCACCGGGCCCGCCGAGGGCGGCCCCGCCGCTCCCGCTCCCGTGCGCGCCGCGCGTCCGCCGGCCGGGCGGGTCACACCCCTTCAGCAGGACCTGCTGCTCGACACGGTGGCCCATCCCGGACACGGGCTGCACGTCGGGCAGGTGCACTGGCGCTGGCGCGGGCCCTTCGACCTCGAACGCTTCGCCGAGGCCTGGCAGTCCGTCTTCGGCTCCGAGGCGGTCCTGCGGGCGGCCCTCGGGCCGGGCCGGGCCGGATCCCGGGCCGGAGCCGGCGCCGCGCCCGGTGCGGCGCCCGCCGTGTTCGTGCACGCCCACGCGGCCCCCGAGATCGTGTGGCACCCGGCCGGCAGCGCCGACTGGCCCGCCCTGCTGGCGAGCGAGCGTCGGCGGGAGTTCGACGTGTCCCGGCCCGGTCCGCTGCGCATCGCCCTGGTCGACGAAGGCGTTGCCACCCGGATCCTCGTCACCCACCACCAGGCCTTCGTCGACGGCCGCAGCATGCGCCTGCTCCTCGACGCCTTCTACCGCGCCTACCTCGCCGACGGCCGTCCCGTGGGCGGTGAGCGCCGCCCCGACCTGCGCGACCACCTCCAGTGGCTCTCCGCCCGGGACTTGGCGCCCGCCCGCGCCTACTGGGCCGGAGCCACTCCCCCGCGCGGCGCCGCCACCCTGCCCGCGCGCACCGGCGCCCGCCCGACCGGCGGGGAGGGGCACGGCGTGGGCCGCCGGCGCCTGACCCCGTACGAGGCCGCGCGGCTGCGGGACTGGGCCGCGAGCCACGGCGCCGCCGAGAGCACCGCCCTGCACGCCGTCTGGGCGCTGCTGCTGCACCGGGCCACCGGGGAGCGGCACGTCGCCTTCGCCGTCGCCTCCTCCGGCCGGGGCATCGCCCTCGACAGCGTGGAGCGGCTCCCGGGCCCGCTGCAGGTGGCGCTCCCCCGGCACGCGGTCGTCGAGCCCGGCGGTCTGGTCACCCGGCTGCTCGCCGACCTGACCGGCCGCGCGCTGGACGCCGCCGCCTACGAGTGGGTCTCCCCCGGGCAGATCCACGCCTGGGCCGGCCGCGCCCCCTACGAGGCCGAACTCACCGAATCCCTCCTCGCGTTCGAGCCCCCGGCCGGCAGCGAGCGGCCGCACACCGCCCGCGCCTCCCGGGAGTCGCTCAGCGAGGCCCTCGCGGAGGAGGGCGTACGGGTCGACCCCGTCGAGGCCGTCGGACCGTACACCGGGGCGCCGTTCAGCCTCAGCGCCGGGCACGACGGCGAGGGCGGCCTGGTGCTCACCGCCGTCCACGACCGGGCCCGGATCAGCGACTGCGACGCCGCCGAGATCCTCGCGCAGACAGCCCGGCTGATGCGCGAACTGCCCGCCACCGCACGGGAGTCCACCACCGTCGCCGAGGCCCTCGCGGTGCTCGACGGCGCCCCCGTACCGCATACGGCGGCCCGGCCGTCGGCGCCGCTGCGCACGCTCCGGGCGCCGGCCCACCCCGGCGCGGGCACCGTCTGCCTGATCCCGCCGCCCGATGCCGCGCCCGGCTGCTACGACGCCCTGGCGCAGGTCTACCCCGGGCCGCAGGCGCTGACGACGCTGCCGGACGGCGCCCCGGCCGACGCGGCGGCCTGCCTCGCCGCGCTCCGGCCGGCGCTGGCCGCCGGGCCGCCGCTGCTGCTCGGCTGTTTCTCCGGGGCGGCGGGGCTCGCCACCGAGGTCGCCGAGCGCATCGCGGAGCAGGGCTGGCAGCCGCCGCTGGTCGCCGTCGCGGGAACCCCCGACGGGGGCGCCGACTCGGTCCGCGAGCTCGCCCGTACCCTCATGGCGGCGGCCCAGCGCCGATGACGAGGCCCGGAAGCGGTCGAAAACCGCTGTGCGGCCGCCTGGCGGCCTCCCGTGTGATCCAGAGTCATATCCCATGGCCTGGCGGGAGATCGCCCCGTACGACCCCCGTTCCGTGGGTCGCTTTTGTCGGATTCGAGAGTAAAGCCTAGAAAGTGAAGTCGACGTAGTCGATGTCGGTGAACTCGACGAGGAGCCCCTGGGCGCGGGCACCGTGGTCCTTGAAGTAGATCTCCTGCAGTCCCTCGGCGGCGATCCGCCGCAGCTGGCTCTCGGCGGCTCCGGCCGCCTGCGCCGCGAAGAGCCGCTCCGCGTAGTCCGCCGGCAGGTGCTGGGTGATCCGGCGCATCCGGCCGTCGTCGGTGGTGCCGGGCGCGGCGCTGAAACCGAACCGGGCCCGGGTCTCGATGACCAGGCCGGTGGTCTTCGCCGCCTTGGCGCGGGCCCGCTTGCGCACCAGCGGCTGCCAGCGGCGGCGTACCTCGGTCACGAGGCGGCTGGCGAGCGCCGGCTTGGGCTGCTTGATCTGGTCCTTCACATAGCGCTCGACCGTGCGCCGGGAGATGGCGAGGAGGTCCGCCACGGCCTTGGTGGACTTGAGCTGCTTCACCAGGAAACGCACCTGGGCGCCCGCGGACTTGGGGATCGGACGGGTGAAGTGCTGCTCGTCGGCGCGTTCGAGGCTGTCGCTGATCTCGGGCATGGGTGGTTGCTACTCTCCGTCGGCCGCGGCGTCGTGGCCCTTGATGTGCCGGGCGGGGTTGTGGCGTTCGTCGAGCATCTGCACGGCCCAGAGCAGGGGCTGGGTGCCCTCGTGCTTGACCATGCCGGGGCTGACACCGAGGCGGAAGCCACCGGGCAGCGGCTTGCCGTCGGGGGTGCGGGGCAGGAAGTCGAGCGGGCCCGGCCCGTCGGACAGGTACACCGCGCAGTCGGAGAGGACGGCGATGGGGTACTCCCCCGCGTCGGCCAGCTTGCGCATCTTGCGGTGCATGTTGACCCGGGCCGTGGCGATGACCGCGGCCCGGATGTCGGGTCGCCAGGTGGGGCGTTCGAGCGCGGGCCAGGACTCGCCCGGCCGGTAGCCGGCGCCCTGCGGGCGTTCACGGAGCTTGCCGATGCCGCCCTTGACGGTGGACTTGATCGCGGACAGCACTGCGGCCTGGGCCGGGTCGTGCTGCTTGTGGTGCGCCATCGCGGTGAGGAACTCGGCCTCGGTGAGCCCGGGGTGCACGCCGAGCTCCGCCATCGTCGCCATGTACGCGTCGCGCAGGCGGGTGTACCAGGCGTCGAGGTACGGCCCGCTGTCCGGGCGCACCCAGGCCTCGGTCGGCTGGACGGGGTGGCCGAGCTCCTGGGCGTAGGCGAGGGTCGGGGTCGCGTACCAGGCGGGGCCGGCCGGGGCCCGGCCGTGCGGGGTGAAGGGGCTGGGCAGCCGCGGGTCGAGCGCGAGGTCGGAGAGGTCCGCCAGCCAGCAGCCGGGGGTCTTCGGGTCGAAGCGGGGACGGCCGGTGTGGACGGCGGGCCCGATGCCGACGACCAGCCGGTTGGCCGCCGCCGCGAAGGCCATGTTCACGTCGATCCCGACCGCGTGGGTACGGGCGCACTCGGCGTCGCTCAGGAGCTGCGGGTCGCGGATCCAGTCGTACGCCTCCTCGTCGAGGACCTGGTCCGGGGTGCGCTGGTGGGCGCGGGGGTAGAGGGCCGCGACCACCGGGTGCTCGTCGGGGGCCTCCGGGGGAGCGGGGTCGACGGGGCGGGTGAGGGAGCCGGCGACGGGGGCCGAGACCCAGGCGCCGGAGGTCTCGTCGCGGGCGGCGCGGGTGGGCGGACGCAGGGAGGTCATCAGCTCCAGGCCGGAGACCGCCGTGGAGCCGCGGGGGGTGAGCACCCGGGTGGCGTACGAGGTGAGGAGCTCGGCCAGTTCCGGGGCGGGCAGGTCGGCGGTGTCCTCACCCCAGGCGCGGGGGTCGAGCGCGCCCCAGGGCAGCACCGCGAGCTGGACGCACTGGCGGCCGGTGGTGGGGGTGGCGGGCCGGTAGACGCGGGCCCATGGGCCGAAGCCGCGGCGGGTCAGCTGCCACTTGGCCTTGGTGAGCAGGCGGACGACGGGGTGGTTGTCGGGGAGGCGCAGCCCGCGGCGGTCCTCCAAGACCAGGGGGAGGCCGAGTGCCTCGGTGGCCGCGGGGGTGAGGACGAGGAGGGGGTCGCCGTCCTTGCCGTTGCGGTGGAGGCGGGGGGAGCGGAGGTCGGCGGCGGGGCCGAGGGCCCAGGCGATGAGGGCGGGGAGATCGCCGGCGGGGTACTCCAGGACCACCCCGCCGGCAGCGTGGGCGCGGCCGGCGCCGTCGAGCACGGCGAGCGGGCCGTTGCCTTCCAGGCGGGTGGGCGGGGCGGCGGGTTGTCGGGCGGGGGCGTTAACGCCGTTAATGATCGACTTCGGAGCCCGGCGCGGGGCCGCGTCCGGAGCCGCCGTCCGTGCCGGAGCGTTAACGGCGTTAACGGCGTTAACGGCGTCGGCAGCGGGGGAGGGCTCCGGGGCGTTAACGCCGTTAATGATCGACTCGGACGCGACCTCGGGAGTCGGATCCGGGGCCGGATCCGGGGCGGGGGCGTTAACGCCGTTAATGATCGTCTTGGGAGTCGCGTCCGGAGTCGGCTCGGGAGCGGGGGCGTTAACGGCGTTAATGATCGACTCCGAGGACGGAGCGTTAACGCCGTTAATGATCGACTTCGGGTCGGCCTCCGGGGGCGCCTCCTGGGCGGGGGTGTTAACGGCGTTAACGCCGTTAACGGGGTGGAGGTCCGCGAGGCCTTCCAGGAGGCGGGCATAGGCCGCACGTTTGGGAGGGCGGGGGGCCGTGCGGCCCGTTTCCCAGGAGGTGACCGTCTCGCGGCGGACGGACAGCGCCTTGGCGATCTGGTCCTGACTCAGCCCCGCGGCCTCGCGCAGCCGCTTGCGCTCGTCCGGGTGCGGCAGGGCGTCCTTCGCCGCCGCCTCCTCGAGCAGGGCGTCGACCGCGGCGAAGAGGCTGGTCTGTTCGTTGTCATGGGCGTTGAGCATCGGTACCTCCAGCCGAAGCCTATGTGAAGCGCACCTCTGAACGCACATGAAACACACGTGGGGGCGTTAACGGCGTTAACGCCGTCAGCGCCCCCGTCGTGGGTGCGGCCGCCGAAGCGCCCGTTTCAGATCCGGGTCAGCAGCAGCTCGGTGACGGCCTTCAGGTCGTCGGGGGTGAGGTGCGCGGTGAGGGCGTCCGCGACGGCCTCGGGGGAGTCCACCGCGATCGTGATCCGGCGGGGTGCGGCAGCGGGACGGCCCTCGCGATCATTAACGGCGTTAACGCCGTTAACGCCGTTAACGCTTGCCGCCGCCCCAGCGGCCCCCGCCGTCGGACGCGAGCGCTGGCGCGGAGGATTGACGGCGTTGATGGTCTCCTCCGCCGCGGCCGCCTGCTCACCCTGGGGGAGACGCCCGATCCGCCGGGCCGGCTCCACCTTGAGCTCGCCCGCCTCCACCTTGTCCTGGAGTTCCGGGGTCAGGTGAAGGAGGGTCAGCCGCTGCGAGACCCACGCCGCCGTCTTGCCCAGCCGCTTGGCGACCTGCGCCTGCGAGCCGTGCACGTCGACCAGCTCCTGCAGGGCCCGCGCCTGGTCCATCGGTGCCACGTCGACCCGGTGGACGTTGGCGATCAGCGCCGACTCCAGGATGTCCGCCGCCGAGGTGGCCAGGGAGTCGTTCACGTGGATGTGCATCGACTTCAGCCCCGCCAGCTGCGCCGCCGCGAGCCGCCGGTTGCCGTCGATGACCACGTACGGAGCGCGGCCCAGGCCGTCGGTCTGCCCCGGGTGGGCCTCCATGAAGGCCATCCGGGTGGCCACCGCGAGGGGCTGGAGCTGGCCGCGCACCAGGAGGGACTGCGCCATCTCCTCCAGTTCGGTGAGCTCCTCGCGGAGGTTGAACGGGTTGTGGGCCAGAGCCTCGATCGGTACCTCCGAGGGCGGCACCACCCCGGAGGTCGGGGCGCCGGTGGCCTCCGCGATGGCCGCGCGGCGCGAGCTGATGCCGGCCGGCTGGGCCCGGGCGAAGGAAGCCGAGACTCCGAGTTTGTCGGCCTTGCTCATGAGATCTCCCTTGCGAGGGCGCGCAGCGCGACCGCCTGGTCGCCCTTGGGTGCGTAGACGAACAGCGGCTGCTTCACGCGCACGGCCTCCCGCTGTTCCTTCAGGTCCGGTACGACGGCCACGACGCGCGGATCCTTTATGTCGATCCAGGCCTGGAGCGAGGAGGTGGCGATGTACCCGCGCCGGCCGTCGTAGAGGTTCACGACGAGCCCGAGGTAGTCGATCTCGAGGCTGAGGTCGTCGCGCAGGTCGTTGATCTGGGAGGTGAGGAGGTCGTAGGCGTCGGCCGACGAATCCTCCGCCTGTACGACGATCAGCGCGCCGGAGGCGCCCTGCTGTTCGGCGTCGCGGCGGCGCCCGTAGTAGATGGCCGCGTCCATGCTCAGGCCCAGGCTGGGCGGGCAGTCGACGAGGATGACGTCGTAGTCGGCCTCGACGGGGGAGAGGGCTCGCTCGAGGGCGGCCTCGCGGGCGCGGACGGTGGAGAGGCGGACGTCGAGGAGGAAGGCGTCCGTGCACGCGGGCAGGATGTGCAGCCGGTCGCCGAAGCGCTCGTCCGTGACGGGCACGATCAGGTCGGCCAAGGGGCCCTTGGCCTCGCCTGCCATGTGGCAGGTGAGGCTGTCGCCGCCGATGGGCAGCGGCTGCTGGCCGAGCTGCTTGGTGAGGTGGCCTTGCGGGTCGAAGTCGATGAGCAGCACGCGCATCCCGAGGCCCGGCAGGTCTTCCAGGTCCAGGGAGCCGGCCTCGGCCGGGCGCTGCTCCGAGGCGCCTGTCTCGCCGTCCTCGGTGTCGGCCGCGACCCGGGCGAGCTGGCGGGCGACGCGGACCGGGTGGAGGCTGCCGGGGTCCTCGGCGAGGGCCTCGGCGGTGCCGGCGGTGATGGCGGTCTTGCCGACGCCGCCCTTCTGGTTGCACACGACGATGCGGCGTACGACCGAGGGCCGCTTGACCGTGGGCGCCGGGTTCATCTCCAGCCAGAGGCGGACGGCTTGGGCGAGGCCCTGGATGAGGGAGACCCCGCGGTCCTTGGAGTCGGAGCGGAAGGACTCCCACTGCCCGGCGGGCAGCCAGGTGGAGAAGGACTCGGCGCCGGAGGTGTCGACGGGGGAGGGGGCTGAGGCGAGCGCGCTCCAATGGGCGATGCCCTGGTGGACGGCATCCTGGATGTCCACCCGCAGTTGGGCGGTGCGGATCTTCAATTCCTGGCGCAGCCACGGAGGGAGTTTGGAGACGACCTTCTCTCGGTCGCTCTGAGACGAGGGCGAAGTCATGAGAGGGACTTTACTAACGTTCGCCGGTGGATGTGGCCACCGCGCTTGAGTTTTGCTAACGAAGTGGTGCGGATCCGTGGCGGACCCGCCTCCGGCGCTCCGTCAGGGCCCGTGCCCGGGGCCGCCCTGGATGCACCGTCAGCCGACGGGGACCGTTAACGGCGTTAACGCCGTTAACGCCGTGGCACCGTTAACGGCGTTAACGCCGGAGCACCGTTAACGCCGTTAACGCCGTTAACGTGTACGGTAGACACAGTTTGGTGGGGCGGACGGAAGACGAGGGGATCCGATGACGGACGAGCAGTGGGGCGCGGCCGTGCGGCTGCTCTGGGGGCCGCCGGCCGGCTCCGCGCGAGGGCCCAAGCGCGGGCTCACCCTGGAGGGCATCGCCGGCGCGGGGGTCCGGATCGCCGACGCCGAGGGGCTGGCCGGCGTATCGATGCAGCGGGTGGCCGGGGAACTGGCGGTCACGAAGATGGCGCTGTACCGCTACGTCCCGGGCAAGGCCGAACTGGTCTCGCTGATGGTGGAGGCCGCGATGCCGCAGCCGCCCGTCCTCGATGCGGCGGGGGAGGGCTGGCGGGAGCGGCTCGACCTCTGGGCGCGGGAGCTGTACGCGGGATTCCGGGCCCACCCCTGGCTGCTGGAGGCGACGGTCGGGGCGCGGGTGACGGGGCCGCGGGAGACCGGGTGGATGGAGCGGGCGCTGGCCGCGCTGGACGGGTGCGGGCTGAGCGGGGCCGAGGCGATCGACTCGGTGGTGCTGCTGTCCGGGCACGTCCGCGCGATCGCCGAGCAGGAACGGGCCGGGGGCGGCGGCGGAGAATCGGGCGCGGGCCCCGACGCGCAGATGGTGACGGCGCTCGGCGAGGTGATGCGGGTGCACGGCGAGCGCTTCCCGGCGCTCACGGCCGCGTTGGCCTCGGTCGGTGCGCACGGGGGGCAGGACCAGGCCCTGACGTTCGGCTTGGAACGCATCCTCGACGGGCTCGGGCTGCTGGTCGGCAAGACGGCTCCCCGGAGTTCGTAGGCGACGGGCGACGGGCGACGGGCGACCTCCGGAAGTGTGCGGCGGATCTGTTTCCGGTTCCGCCGCCCCGGGGGAGGGTGATGCCCATGGTGGCCTTGGCTCTGGGGGCGTTGCGCGATCCTCTGCCCGGCGTGCTGATCGCCGCGACGGTGGTCGTCCTGGCGTGCCGGGCGGGCGCCGCGGTGATGCGCCGGCTCGGGCAGACGGCCGTGGTCGGGGAGATCGCGGTGGGCATCCTGCTCGGGCCGACGCTGCTCGGGTGGCTCTGGCCGGCGGGGGAGCGGTGGCTGCTGCCGGGCGAGGTGGTGGCGTACCTGGGGCTGCTGGGAAACCTCGGGCTGGTCCTCTTCATGTTCCTGGTGGGGCTGGAGCTCGACCTCGGGCTGTTGCGCGGCAGCGGGCGGGCCGTGGCCCTGGTGAGCCAGGCGACCGTGGCCGTACCGCTGGGGCTCGGGGCGCTGCTGGCGCTCGGGATGTACGCGTCCTTCGCGCCCGCCGGGGTGGGCCGGGCGCAGTTCGCGCTGTTCGTGGCCGTCGCGCTGAGCGTGACGGCGTTCCCCGTGCTCGCCCGGATCCTGACCGAGGAGGGGCTGTACGCCACTGCGGTGGGGGCACTTGCCATGGCCTGCGCGGCGGTGGCCGACGTGGTCGCGTGGTGCCTGCTGGTGGTGGTGGTGGCGGTCGCCGCTGACGGTGGGGCCGGGCGGGTGCTGCTGACGGTGGCCGCGGCCGGCGCGTTCCTGGCCGCGATGTGGTGGGGCGTACGTCCGCTGCTCGCGCGGTGGGGCGCCCCCGGCGGGGTGGCGGCGCTGTTCGCCGGGATCTGCCTGGCGGCCTGCGCGACCGATGCCATCGGGGTCCACGCGCTGTTCGGGGCCTTCCTGTTCGGCGCGGTGGTGCCGAGGGACGCGGAGCCGGCCCGGCGGGCGGCCGAGCGGATGCGGGAGTTCGCGGTGCCGGTGCTGCTGCCGCTGTTCTTCGTCGGGAGCGGACTGCGGACGGACATCGCTCTGCTGGGCGCCGACGTGGCCGGCTGGCTCTGGGCGGTGGCGGCCTTGGCGGTGGCGGTCGCCGCGAAGTGGGGCGCGGGCACCGGGGCGGCGCTGATGGCGGGCCGCCCGGTGCGGGAGGCGGTGACGCTCGGGGCGCTGATGAACTGCCGGGGGGTGACCGAGCTGGTGGTGCTGAACATCGGCCTCGGCCTCGGGGTGATCGGCCCGCGGCTGTTCACGGTGCTGGTCCTGATGGCCCTGACCACCACTGCCCTGACCGCCCGGTGATCCGCCGCACGGCCGCCCCGTACCGGCTCGCCGAGGCTCCGGGGCGTTAACGGCGTTAACGGCGTTAACGCCGTTAACGCCCGACGACCTCGGCCAGGTGCTCCCGGTACCAGGGGGCCGCCTCGTCCAGGCAGGCCAGCGGCCCGGGACCCGGCGGACAGCCGGCGGCTCCCCAGATCTGCTTGCTGTCGTACCAGTGGTCCTGCGCGAGCAGCCCGAACTGACGTGGGCTCACCCGGCAGCCCGAGGCCGCCATGCGTACCAGGCACTCGGCTTCGGGGAGGTCCTGGTGCACCGCGGGCAGCACTCCCCGCCCGGTGAGGGCCCGCACCAGGTCGGCCGCGTACACGGGCTCCGGATGACTGGCGTGCCAGACCGTCCCGCCCGCCGGGCCGTGGCCGAGGGCGAGGCGGACGATGAGGCGGGCGAGGTCGACGACCGCCACCAGGGACAGCAGGGCCCGCCCGCCTCCCCACAACGCCTGGGTGGATTCGATGATCTGGGCCACACCGGGGACCACCCAACGGTCTCCGGTGCCGATCACCAGGCCGGGACGGAGCACCACCGCACCTGCGGCGAGAGCGGGTTGCTCGGCCGCCAGCCGGGTTCGGCTGGCGGCCGAGACGGGTGTGGGAACCACGCCGTCCACCGGGATCCCGCGGTGGGGTCCGGGGCCGTAGACCGCTGAGGTGGACAGGTGGACGATCCGGCCGAGGCCGGCCTTTTCGGCCTGGGCCATCAGCGCCGCGGTGCCCTCGGCGTTGACGACGCCGCACTGCCGCGCGTCGGGGCCGATCAGCGAAGCCAGGTGCAGCAGGACGTCCGCGCTCTCGCAGCTCCCGCGCAGGGACCGGGGATCGGACAGATCCGCCTGGATCCATTCATCGGCCTGGCCGGCGGCCCGCGGGGCTTGGCGGCCCACCACACGAAGGCGCAGGGCGGCGGCCCCGGATTCGTCCCGGACACGGGCCAGCATGTTCAGTACCACCGAGCCTATGAAGCCGGTGGCGCCGGTGATCACCACCCGCTGCCCGGTCACGTGGTCCGCATCCGGAGGAACAAGCCGAGCTCATTCATGCAGGCATGCTAGGCGGTGGTGTCGGGCGTTCCAACTGGCTTTACTCGAGGGCGAGTCGAGGACCAGAGCCGCCCGCGCGGCCGAGCACGGACCCTGCCGCGGAGGGTCGTCACAGGTGCGTGCCGCCCGATGCGTCGAGGCGCTGGCCGGTGATCCATCCGGAATCCGGTGAGGCGAGGAAGGCGACGACCCCGGCGATGTCGGAGGGATCGCCGATGCGGTCGAAGACGGACATGCCGGCCAGCCGCGCGGCTCCCTCGGGCGTGGTGCGGAGCTTCGCGTTCATGTCGGTCGTGACGAAGCCCGGGGAGACCGTGTTGACGGTGATGCCCCGGGAACCGAGCTCTTTGGCGAGGGCCAGGGTGAGGGTGTCCATCGCGCCCTTGCTCATGGAGTACACCACGGATTCCGGGTAGGCCATGCGGGTGGCGGCGGAGGAGATGTTGATGATCCGGCCGCCTTCCCGCATGCGGGTCAGGCCTTCCTGGATGACGAAGAGGAGCGCCTTGACGTTGACCGAGAAGATCTTGTCGACCAGCTCCGGGGTGACCTCGTGGATCCGGGCCGAGCCGCTCACCGCGGCGTTGTTGACCAGGATGTCGATCTTGGGCTCGATGCCGCGCCGGCCGAGTTCGGCGTCGAGGCCGGCATAGAGGGCCTGGGCGTCGCCCGCGACTCCCAGTGTGGTCCGCAGGGGGAAGGCGTCGCCGCCGCGGGCCCTGATGGAGTCCACCACGTCGTCGGCGGCGCCGGTGTTCGTCGCGTAGTGGACGACCACGAGTGCGCCGTCGGCGGCCAGGCGTTCGGCTATGCCGCGGCCGATGCCGCGGCTGGCGCCGGTGACCAGAGCCGTCTTCCCGGCCAGCGGGCCGCGGGCTGTCGTCGGCCGGGATGCAGGTAAGGACGTCAAGATGAATCCCGTTCTGGCCGTGGGGGTGGCTGCCCGCCGGGCGGCTCAGTCGGCCGCGGCCGCGAGCGCGGATTCCCGTTCCTCGGCGACCGAGAGGGCCTCGAGGTAGACCATGGCGCCCCTGCCCTCGGACAGGTCCAGGGACGGCAGGACCGAGGGGAGCGTCACGCTGGGCAGCACATGGCGCAGCAGTGCGGCCACCTTGTCCGGCAGGTTCTGGTAGTCGCTGACGGCCTGGGACATGGCCTGGACTCCGCCGAAGGCACCGACGAGCACGTCCGAGCTCTCGGCCGGATCGACGTGGGGCAGCAGCTCGCCCTGGGCCTGGGCCTTGGTGAGCAGGGCGGTGACGACATCCGCCCACTGCAGGAACGGACCGCTGCGGTCGAGGCCCGGCTGCTGTTCCAGGGACAGTCTCACGCCGGCGCGGACCAGGGGATCGGTCTGCAGCCGGTAGGCGTGCAACATGACCATGTCCACCAGTTCCTGCACCTTGGACGAGCGGTCGGGGACCATCAGCCGGTGGTCCACCTGCTCGGAGAGCACTCCCTGGGCGAGCTCGTCCTTCGACTGGAAGTGGAAGTACAGGGCCCCCTTGGTCACTCCGGCCGCGGTGAGGATCTCGGAGATGGTGGCGGCTTGGTAGCCGCGGCTCTCGAAGATCTTGGCGGCGGCCATCAGGATGTTCCTGCGTGTCTGGATGGCTCGGGCCTGTTCAGCCATGCTGCCGCCTCCTCCACGGTGTCGGGTGTTGCAACAGCGGAGTCCCGAAATGGAAGAACCGCCCAGTCTGTATCTTATAGCGGATGCGTCCTACATCCAAACCGTCCAGTCCGTATTTTGTCTGGATTGACTGCTGAGCCGGGAGGGAACAGACACGGCCTACGGGGCCGGTGTGACGGGGGAGGTTGGGTGAGAGGCCGTCGCCGGCTCCCCCGCTGACGCGCCGGTCCGGGTCTGGACGGGGAGCCGGCGCACGGTTCGGGCCCGGTCGGCGCGGACCGAGGCGTTCACGACGGCCGGGCGGACCGGAGCGCGTGGCCGTGCCCTGCTGCCGAGTGCGGAGCGGCAGCAGGGCACGGCCACGCAGTGCGCCGACGAGGCGGGGCGTAGACGAAGGCGCGGGCGAAGGCGTAGACGAAGGTGCGGGCGAAGGCGAAGGCGAGGGCGGACGAAGGGGCTGGGGCGCCGGCGGACCGGTCAGCGGTCCTGGGGCGCCGGCGCCACCATCAGGCTGGCGCTGAAGCAGAGCACGTCGTCCTGATGGCCGGTCACCAGGACCAGTTCGCTGCCGTCGGGCAGTTGCTCCGGCACGAGGCAGGCCTCGATCGTGCACGGGGCGCCCAGTTCGACGTACCGCCTGAAATCGCCGGCGATGCTGAGCGGCAGGATCGAGGAGCGCTCCAGCGCACCGGCCGCGGCCTGGCGGGCGGCTTCGAGCAGCAGCATGCCCGGCACGTGGTCGACGGGGTGGTCGAAGAGCACGGGGTGGCGGGTGTCGACCCTCAGCTGCCAGCGGTTCGGCTCGCCGACGGGTGACAGTACGACGTCGACCGGCGAGGTGCGTCCCACGCTCTGCGGCGCCGCCGGCGCCGTCAGCGGCAGGGCGTACGGGTCGTTGGCTCCGAACGCGTGGTCCCCGCGAACCCGCCGGTAGGCGGCCGGGGTGGTGCAGGTGAAGGTGGCGCCGCCCGTCGCGACGAGCTGCCCGTCGCGGCGGAATTCCGTTTCGTAGTGGAGGCCGGCCAGATCGCCGTTGCCGCGGCGCTTGAGGTCCGTGCACGTCACCTTGATGTCGAGCGAGGCCGGGGTCTGCCGGACCCGCAGGTGCTCGGGGTGGACGGTGACGGTGAGGTTCCATAACAGGAACTGGTGATCGATCGGGACGCCGAACCCGGCGTGCGCCAGGAGGTAACCAACCTGGCGGACCGTCTCGGTGACCATCAGCGGATCGTGGTACTCCCCGTCTATCGGGGTGAAGAAGCTGTGGCTGCGCGGCCACTGCGCGGCCACTCTGAACCGCGTGTCGTCCACCTGCTCCCAGTCGGTGAGCATGACCTCGGCGACGGCGGCGCGGTGCACGAACTCCCTGGGCACGGTGGTCGTCAGCGAGGGGTACCGAAGGTCGGTGGCTCTGCGGAACGAGTCTGGGTAGTAGCTCCCTACCTGGTGCGCGTCGATGGTCGGTCGCTCAACCCGAAACGTGCTCGTAGTCATTGCTCCCCCTGAAACAGCGATGACGAGGTGCCGGTCGGATGGGTTTGAGACGAGAAAAGATACATACCAACCGGTTTAATTTCTAGGGGAATCCGATCCTTCGGAAAGGGAATATCCGGAACAAACAGTTCCGATCGATCTCTCTTCGGGCATCGCCCCAGCTCGTCGCGATCCAGCCACTCCGGAAGCCCCCATGAGCCCCTGGCGCCCCTGTAGCGGTGCCGTAGCGGCCTTCCAGTGGACGCCGCGCCGTGCTGGGAGGGGTGGTCGGCCGGGCCGCGCACCCGGCTGCCGTGATCTGCGGATCGGCGATCAGCCACTTCGGCGTGACGGATTCGCGTACCACACCTTCAAACCGCACGAGCGGTTTGTTACGCTGATCATTGATCGGGTTGCACCTTGAGGGAGGGGCGAGGTTGTGGCAGTCGTGCACGTGCCTCCGCGCGCCTCTGTGGAGGCGATCAGCACTCACGGGCGTGAGGCCGAGCCGGACCGGGGCCGTTGTGCCCGGCGGTCGGCGGCGGTGGCCGGGCGCGGCAATCCCCAGCGATAACGGAGCAGTCGATGGCCAGACAAGCACGCGCGGTGCGCACCCGGGAGGCCTTGATCGGATCCGCGGCCGAGATCTTCCACCGGGAGGGCTTCACGGTCGCCTCGCTCACCACCATCAGTACGCAGGCCGGGGTGAGCAGTGGTGCCCTGCACTTCCACTTCGCCAGTAAGGACGCCCTGGCGGCCGCCGTCGAGGAGGCGGCGCTGGCGCGGCTGCGGGCGGTCACCGAAGGGTGGCCCAAGGGCGCGGCCGGCTGTCTGCAGCATCTGGTCGACGTGACCCACGGGCTCGCCCGGGGGCTGCGCGAGGACGTGGTGCTGCGGGCGGGCTTCGAGCTGAGCGGTGATGCCGCCCGCCCGCCCCAGGCCGACCTGCGCGAGTACTGGCGGTGCTGGGTCGAGGAGGCGATGACGCTGGCCGGGGTCGCGGGGGAACTGCGGCCGGAGGTGGCGCCGGAGGACGCCGTGTCCGCCGTGGTGGCCGCGACGGTGGGCTTCGAGGTCCTCGGCGCCCGGGACGCGGCCTGGCTCGCGCCGCGCACGGTCAGCCGGTTCTGGGAACTGCTGCTGCCCCGGGTCGCGGCCGCGGAGGTGCTGGAAGTCCTGGCGGCCGCCGGCTCCGGCCCGCCCCCGGACGGGGGTTCCGGGGCCCGTCCCGAGGGGGAGAACAGAACAGACTGACCGGTCTCTTTTATTTGGCTAGCGTCGCTGTAGTGCCCCTTTGATCCATCTATGGGGAGCCTGCGGCGGGCGGCTCGCCGATCCGGATCTTTCTGGATTGAATAAAAGCGCAGGTCAGGTGTCCTGTGCTCGTGGCGGCCTCGTGTCTGCCTATAAAAAACAGCGTGGACGGTTTGATATTGACAAACCGTTAGCCCTGTTTTTTACTGGTCAAGCCTTGAGTGGGGCGAGACTCATCCACGGACCAGGGGGATTCAGCGTGAACATCGATGTACTGGGCGCACTGGCGGTGCGGGTGAACGGTGTCTCGATCACGCCGACCGCCCCCAAGCCCCGCCAAGTGCTGGCGCTCCTGGCGCTGCACGCGGACCAAGTGGTGCCCGTCGCGGCACTCATAGAGGAGCTGTGGGGCGAGGAGCCGCCGCGCAGCGCCCGCACCACCCTCCAGACCTACGTCCTGCAACTGCGCGCGCTCATCGCGACCGCGCTGGAGGCGGGCAAGGGCAAGGAGGAGGCGGTCGCGGGGCAGGCGGACGGAGCCGCACGACCCGAGCGCACCGCGAAGGACGTGCTCGTCACCCTCCCCGGCGGCTACCTGCTGGACAGCGGCGGCGGCAAGCTGGACGTCCGGGAGTTCGACCGGCTGGCCGGCATGGGCTACCGGGCCATGGACGCCGGGGACTTCCCCGGCGCCGCGCGGGTGCTGCGCGAGGCCCTGGCGCTGTGGTCCGGCTCCGCCTTCGCCGACGTACAGGGCGGCGCCCAGCTCGACATGGAGACGCTGCGGCTGGAGGAGACCCGGCTGTGCGCGCTGGACCAGCGCATCGAGGCCGACCTGAGACTGGGCCGCCACCGCGAACTGCTCGCCGAGCTCACCGTGCTGGCCAGCCGCTACCGCACCCACGAGAACCTGCACGGGCAGTTCATGCTCGCCCTGCACCGCTCCGGGCGCCGCGGCGAGGCCCTGGACGTCTACCAGCGGCTGCGCGCCACCCTCGTACGCGAGCTCGGGCTGGAGCCGTCCGCCGCGCTGCGGCGGCTGCAGCGCTCGATCCTCATGGCGGGCCCGGACAGCCTGGCCGCGGCCGGCGAGGCCGACGGCGAGCGCCTCGTACGGATCTGACGGACCGGGGTGTGAAGGGGTACGGGCACGGGGATCCGGGCGGGGCCCGCGGCGGCGCGGTGCTTCCGCTGTGGAAGGCACCGCTTCCCGTGCCACAGCCGCCGAAAGCAGAAGCGGGAACAGAAGAAGAAGCAGGAACAGAAGCAGTCGTAGGACCAGAAGCAGTCGCAGGACCAGAAGCATACCGATCGCGCGCCGACCGTCCCGGAACGGATTTCCCCCACATCACAACCGGACACACGGTCGACGAAATGGGCAACCGCCGCGATTTCCGCGGGTGAAACCGGCGGACAGCGGTTGCCATGACCACCGGCCCCGGCACGGGAGGTGGGCGGGACACGGGACTGACAGGGCCGCCGACCGGCGGTTTGACCCGTGGAGAGGGGCTCAAAAGGGCCTCGAGAATTCGGAGACATTGCGCAGGGCCCGGCTACCGTGCCTCAGTCGAAGGCCGAAATACGAGGGGAATTCGACGACTTACGGAGGAGACCGTGAAAATTCAGGTTCTGGGTCCGTTGAGTGCCGAGGTCAACGGGGGCTCGATCGTCCCGACCGCCCGTAAGCCGCGGCAGATCCTGACGCTCCTCGCCCTGTACCCGGGGCGGGTGATGCCGGTGCCCACGCTCATGGAAGAGATCTGGGGCACCGACCTGCCTCAGAGCGCGCTGACCACCCTGCAGACGTACATACTCCAGCTGCGCCGCAGACTCGGCACCGCCATGGGCCCCGGTGAGCCCGGCGGCGCCAAGGACGTGCTGGCCACCCGGCACGGCGGCTACCTGCTGCAGATCCCGCCGGAGTCGGTGGACGTGCACGAGTACGAGAGCCTCGTCGGCCAGGGGCATCGGGCCTTCGAGGGCGGCGACGACGAGAGCGCGGCGGACATGCTGCGCGCCGCGCTGGCGCTGTGGCAGGGGCCGGCCCTGGTCGACGTACGGGTGGGGCCGATCCTGGAGATCGAGGTGATGCGGCTGGAGGAGAGCCGGCTGGTCACCGTGGAGCGGCGGATCGACGTGGACCTGCGGCTCGGGCGCCACACCGAACTGCTCGCCGAACTCACCGAGCTGATCGCCCGCCACCCGCAGCACGAGGGGCTGCACTCGCAGGCGATGGTCGCGCTGTACCGGTCGGGGCGCCAGGCCACGGCCCTGGACGTGTACCGCAGGCTGCGCGGCCGGCTGATCGAAGACCTGGGCGTGGAGCCGTCGCCGCAGTTGCAGCGGCTGCACCAGGCGATGCTGACCGTGGACCCGGCGCTCGACGTGGCGGCCGGTCCGAAGCGGGGGTCGACCTTCGACCTCTACGCGGCGTGAGCGACGGCCCCGCCCACCCTTACCATCCACCGCATGAGCGATCTTGGTGAGTGGGCGCGGCCGTTCCGGCTCGACGTGCCGCAGCGCGAGCTGGACGACCTGGCCGAGCGGCTGGACCGGGCCCGCTGGCCCGACGAGCTGCCGGACGCGGGCCGGGCGTACGGGATGCCGCTGGGCGAGGTGCGCGAGCTCGCCCGCCACTGGCGCGGCGGGTACGACTGGCGGGCCGCCGAGGCGCGGCTGAACTCGTGGCCGCAGTACACCACCGTCATCGACGGGGCCCGGGTGCACTTCGCGCACCTGCGCTCGCCCGAACCGGACGCCCGGCCGCTGCTGATGACCCACGGCTGGCCCGGCTCCCTCGTCGAGTTCCAGCAGGTCGCGGGCCCCCTGACGGACCCCCGGGCACACGGCGGGGACCCGGCCGACGCCTTCCACCTGGTGCTGCCGTCGATCCCCGGCTTCACCCTGTCCGGGCCGACCACCGAGCGGGGCTGGGAGTTCAAGCGCGTCGCGCGCGCCTTCGCGGTGCTGATGCAGCGGCTCGGGTACGAGCGGTACGGAGTCCAGGGCGGCGACTGGGGAGCGGCGGTCTCCCGGGAACTGGGCCGCCTCCACCCCGACCGCGTCAGCGGGGTCCACCTCAACCTGCTGCCGGGCGGCGGGGCCACCGCGGAGCCCACGGAGCAGGAACTCGCGCCGCTGGACGAGGCCGAGCGGCAGCGCGCGCGGGCCTCCTGGGAGCGGTATCGGAGCTGGGCGCGCGAGCGGCAGGGCTACGCCGACATCCAGGCGACCCGCCCGCAGACCCTCGCGTACGCCCTCAACGACTCGCCCGTCGGGCTGCTGGCCTGGATCGGGGAGAAGTTCGCCGAGTGGAGCGACCCGGCGTGCCCGCCGGACCGGGACCGGGTGCTGACCAACGTGATGCTGTACTGGCTGACCGGCACGGCCGGCTCCGCCGCGCGGATCTACCACGAGCGTGCCCACGCCGACTACCACGGGCAGCCGACCGAGGTCTCCCGCACCCCGACCGCGCTCGCCGACTTCCCCCGGGACAACTTCATCCCGCTGCGGCACATCGCCGCGCGCACCGACAACGTCGTGCGCTGGACCTCGTACGACAAGGGCGGCCACTTCCCCGCGATGGAGGTGCCGGAGCTGCTGGTCGGGGACATCCGGGCGTTCTTCCGGCAGCTGGAGGCGGGCGCGGGATCCGGCATGTGAAATGGCGTGCGCGGGGCGGCGTACGTCTGTGAGCATCGCCCGATGATCGACGAACAGCGCAGCCGGCCCGTCCTGGTGGGCGACGAGCGGGCCACCTTGACCAGCGTGCTCCAGTGGCAGCGCGACACCCTGATGATGAAGTGCTCGGGTCTGGACGACGAGCAGCTGCGGCGCAAGGCTGTCGCCCCGTCCGGGCTCAGCCTGCTCGGGCTGGTGCGGCACCTGGCGGAGGTCGAGCGCGGCTGGTTCCGCAACGTCCTGGGCGGCGAGGACGTGCGCGGCCACTTCCCGAAGAACGAGGCGGGGGAGTGGACGGAGTTCCACGTCGAGGACGCGGACCCGGCCGAGTCGTTCAGGATCTGGGAGGAGGCCTGTGCGCGCTCCCGGGCGATCGTGGACGCCGCCGAATCCCTGGACGTCACGGGGTCCCACGGCGACGAGGCGTACTCCCTGCACTACGTCCTGGCCCACATGATCGAGGAGTACGCCCGGCACAACGGGCACGCCGACCTGCTGCGCGAGGCGATCGACGGGACCACGGGAGAGTAGCGCCGCGGGCGCGGCCCCGGCCGCTCACCGGCCGTTCGTCACCGCGTCCAGGGCCGTCCGCCACGGGAAGTGCGGCGGGGCGTCCGGGCCGGCCGGGCCGGGGGCGAAGCCGCCCTCGCCGTACAGGACGGTGACGCCGGCGCCGCGCAGGACGGCCAGGGACTGGTCGAACTGCGGGTGCAAGGAGAGGGCGGAGTTCAGGCACGGCATGGCGACGACGGGGACGCCCTCCTTGCCGACCGCCTCGGCGGCCACGCCCACGGCGAACCCGTCGGTCAGGCCGAGCGCCCAGGAGTTGAGGGAGTTGAAGGTGGCCGGGGCGAAGAGCAGGGCGTCGGCCGCCGGCCATACGTCGGCCTCCCCGGGGAACTTGTACTGCCACCGCACCGGATGCCCCGTCAGGGCGGCGAGCCCGTCCAGGCTCCCGGAAACCCAGTGCGCGGCGGTGGGGGTGAGGCCGAGGCACACGTCCCAGCCGCGGGCCTGGGCGTCCTCGATCACGCGGGCCACGTCGAAAACGGGCGGGGCGGCGGAACAGAGCAGGTAGAGGGTCTTCGTCGTGGTCATACGGCAATGTGATCATATCGCTTGACCTCGACCATGCTTGAGGAAGCATGATCGGCTCATGAGCGAACAGCACGGGGCCGTCGGAGCCCCCACGGACGTCGAGGCGATCAGGCGGGTCGTCGCCACCGTCGAGCGCACCCAGCGGGCCAAGGACCCGGAAGGCTTCCTGGCCCTCTTCCACCCGGACGCGCTCTGGACCACCGCGCACGGCAAGGTGCTCATCGGCCTCGACGCGATCGGCGAGTTCACCCGGGCCGTGCTGCCCGCGTCGAACTGGGACGGCCAGGTCTCCTACGAGGTGGCGCACCTGCAGTTCCTGCGCCCCGACGTGGCCGCGGTCAAGGTCCGCCAGGTCTACCACTCGGCGCAGGGCGACTCCGAGGGCGCCCCGCTGTACGTGATGACCCGCGGTGACGACGGCCGCTGGCTGCTGGCGGCCTGCCAGAACACCGAGGTCAAGGCCTAAGGGCTGTCCGCGAAGAAGGCCCCGGACCCGCAGGGGAGGTCCGGGGATTCTTCGCGTCGTCGGCTCTAGGCGGCGGGGTCGCCGAACGCGCCGGAGAAGTCCGCCAGGTCGTCGGTGAGGTCCGTGCCGTCGGCGAGGTCCGTGCCGTCCGTGCCGTCCGTGCCGTCCGTGCCGTCCGCCGGGACGTCCTCGACGGTGCTCGTCACCACGTCGGGCGGGGTGTCGGCGGCCAGGGCGGGAGCGGAGGCGGCGAGGGCCGCGGTGGCGGCGACGAGGGCCGTGGTCACGATGCGCTTGATCATGGCCTGTTGAACGAGGCGACCGCCCGGGGGTCACCCCGATCCGGATGCTCGTCTCCACCGTCACCGACCGCTCGAAGCGCGGGTACCAGCCGTCCGCACGCTCCTCCAGACCCGCCGCCCAGGCCTCGCTGCCCAGGAACTCTTGGCGGGGGCGATGAGTTTGCACCAAACCTGCGGTCTACCCCTGCGACACACGCCCGCCGCACGACACGAGGAGAAGACGCCATGACCGAGCCGGTGAAGGGCCCCGCCAGCTACTTCCCTTCCATCGAGAAGAAGTACGGCCAGCCGGTCGCGCACTGGAAGGACCTCATCCGGTCCTCGCCCCTGACCGGGCACATGGAGCTCGTCTCCTGGCTCAAGGCCGAGCACGGCCTGGGGCACGGCCACGCCAACGCCCTCGTCGCGCACACCCTCAAGGAGCAGCCGTAGCCGCCGGCGGGTGACCGCTGGTAACGGCAACTCCCGGCCCTTTTCCTCAACTTGAGCGGGCTTCCGATCCACTTCGAGCTGCGCTGGAGACCGTGGAGGGCCCTTGCCCCCCGCCCCGACAGCCCTGGGAGTCGCATCGTGGTGACCGCGCGGCCGCTACCGGCCCAGGCTCAGGTACTCGTGGTCGGCGCCGGGCCGGCCGGACTCACCACCGCCCACGAACTGGCCCGGCGGGGCCTGCGCGTACGGCTGGTCGACGCCGCGGCCGGGCCCTCCCGCGCCGGCGGGGCCGTCGCCGTGCACCCGCGCACCCTGGAGACCCTGGACCAGATGGGCCTCGCCCGCCACCTCCTCGAACACGGCCGCAGCAACAGCGCCTTCACCGTGTCCGCGGGCGGCCGCCCCATCCTGCGCCTGGACACCGGCGACGCGGGCCCGGACCGCCCGCCCACCCGGTTCCCGTACACCGTGGTCATCGAGCAGAGCCGCACGGAGGAGCTGCTGCGCGAGGCGCTGCTCCGCCTCGGCGTGCGGGTGGAGTGGGGGGTCCGGCTGACCGGGCTGACCCAGGACGCCGAGCGGGTCCGGGTCCGGCTGCGGCACGGCGGTGCGCACGGGGAGGCGTACGAGGAGAGGCGCGAGGAGAGGCACGAGGAGTACGAGGTCCCGTGGCTGGTCGGCTGCGACGGCCGGCACAGCACCGTCCGCGAACGGCTGCGGCTGCCGCTGCGCGCGGCCGGCACCGAGCGGTGGGAACTCGCGGACGTGCACGTCACCGCCGAGGACCTGCCGCAGGACAGCGTCCACTGGGTGCACACGGGCGGCGGGCGCTCGCTGTTGATGCTGCCGTACGCCTGCGAGGGCCGCTGGCGGCTGCTGGCCGGCGACCCGGCCGCCCCGGACGCCGACCCCAGACCCGCGCACGAGCGGTACTCCGCGCTGCTGTCGGCCGGCCTCGGGCGCGAGGTGCGGGTCGGCGAGCCCGAGTGGTCCTGCGTGCGCACCTTCAAGCTGCGCACGGCCGAGCGGATGCACGAGGGGCGGTGCTTCATCGCCGGGGAGGCCGCGCACGGCGACAGCCCCGGTTCGGGGCAGGGCATGAACACCGGGATCCAGGAGGCGTACAACCTCGGCTGGAAGCTCGCGATGGTCGAACACGGCTGGGCCGGGCGCGAGTTGCTCGACACCTACGGGCAGGAGCGGGTCCCGGTCGGCCGGGCCCTGCTGGAGCCGGGCCGAGAGAGCCTGCTCGCCCGCTTCGCTCACGTGCTGGCGGGCCTGGCGCTGCCGGCGCTGCTGGGACTGGTACGCCGTACCGGACTGCTGGACCGTGTCGTACGGCCCTTCGTGCGCGAGGCGGTGCGGCGCCGGATGCTCTGCGGTACGGCCGGGCTGGGCCTGGGCTACCCGGACAGCCCGCTGAGCACTCCGCCGCAGGGCCCGGGCGGCGGACCCGGCGGCCCGGGGCTGCCCGCCGGGTCGCGTGCGGCGGGGGCCGCGGCCCTCTTCCCGGGCGACCCGGGGACGGCGGGGCTGCGCGCCGAACTGCGCGACGTGCGCTGGTCCCTGCTGTACGTGCCCGAGGCCACCGGCGAGGCACGCCAGACGGCGCGGGCCGCGCTGGAACGGTACGGGGCCTGGCTGTCGGTCCGCACGGTCGCGCCGGACCGGGTGCGCTCGCGCTCCGGGCCGCGCCTGCTGGCGGATCCCGGAGGCCGGCTGCGCCAGGTGCTGGGCATGTCCGCGGGCAGTTGGCTGCTGGTGCGCCCCGACGGCTACGCGGCCGGCGGCGGGCCCGAGCTCACCGAGGCCGCGCTCGCGGCGGCGCTGGCTCCGGTGGGCCCGCGCCCGGCGCCGCTGCTGGAGGTGCTGCGGGAGCGGGAGTCCCGGGGGATGCGCAGGGTCGTCTGAGCCGTTGGTGGCCATGGACGCACGCGCATGTTCCTGAGCTTCTCGGCGATGTCGCGTCTCACCGGGACGGCGTTGACTGGTCCACATGACGCAGACGACGCAGACGACGCAGACGACGCAGGCGGACGGGCAGACCGTGGCGACCACCCTCGTGATCGGCGGAACCGGCAAGACCGGCCGCCGCGTCGCCGACAAGCTCGCCGCCCTGGGCCGCCCGGTCCGGATCGGATCGCGCACGGGCGAGCCGCCCTTCGACTGGAACGAGCCCGCGACCTGGGGACCGGCCCTCGATGGCGTCGACCGGGCGTACGTCACCTACTACCCCGACCTCGCCTTCCCGGGCGCCGCCGAGCAGGTCGGCGCCTTCGCCGAGGCGGCCGTGGCCGCCGGGGCGCGCCGCCTGGTGCTGCTGTCGGGCCGCGGCGAGGCGGCGGCGGAGCTCAGCGAGCGCAACCTGAAGGCCTCCGGCGCCGACTGGACGATCGTGCGCTGTGCCTGGTTCAACCAGAACTTCGACGAGAGCTTCTTCCTGGAGCCCGTGCTGGCCGGCGAGATCGCGCTGCCGACCGCCGACGCCGTGGAGCCCTTCGTCGACGCCGAGGACATCGCCGACGTGGTGGTGGCGGCGCTGACCGACGACCGGCACATCGGCCGGACCCACGAGCTGACCGGCCCGCGCCTGCTGAGCTTCCACGACGTCGCGGCCGAGCTGTCGAAGGCGACGGGGCGCGAGATCGGTTACGTCCCCGTCTCGAACGAGGACTACCGGGCGGTGCTGCGCGGTCACGGCCTGCCGGAGGACTTCGCCGAGCTCTTCGCGCTGATCCTGGACGGTCGCAACGCGCATCTGGCGTACGGGGTCCAGGAAGTGCTGGGCCGGCCGCCCCGGGACTTCGCGGACTTCGCGCGCGAGGCGGCGGCCACGGGTGTGTGGAACGCGTGAGGGCAGTCGGCGGATGATGGTGCGATGGACACGCTGACCGGTCTCCTCGAAGGCCCCAAAGCCAGGGGCGCCTTCCTCCTGAAATCCGTGTTCAACCCGCCCTGGGCGGTGCGGATCGAGGACCGGGCCCCGCTGTCGGTGATGACGATGGTGTCCGGCTCGGCGTGGCTGCTGCCCGACGGGGGCGAGCCGGTGAGGGTGGGCCCCGGCGATGTGGCCGTCGTGCGCGGCCCCGTCCCGTACACGGTCGCGGACTGCCCGGACACGCCGGTGCGGATCACCGTGGACGAGGAGCAGCGCTGCAGCCTGGAGGGCGGCGCGGACGTGTCGCGGTCCATGCTGCTCGGCGTGCGCACCTGGGGGGAGGCGGACGGCTCGGTGGTGATGCTGAGCGGCACCTACCAGGAGCCGGGCGCGATCGGCCGCCGCCTGCTGGACGCGCTGCCGGCCGTCCTGGTCCGCCCGCCCTCCGCGGCGGACACCGCCCTGGTCTCCCTGCTGGCCACGGAGATCTCCCGCAGCGAACCGGCCCAGGAGCTGGTTTTGGACCGGTTGCTGGACCTGCTGCTGATCGGCGTCGTACGCACCTGGATCGCGGAGCGCGGCGGCGCCGAGAGCGATCCGGTGATCGGCCCGGCGCTGCGGCTGCTGCACGAGAACCCGGCGTACGGCTGGACGGTCGCGGAACTCGCCTCGAAGGTCGGCGTCTCGCGGGCCGCCCTGGCCCGGCGCTTCACCGAGCTGATCGGCGAACCCCCGATGGCCTACCTGACGGGCTGGCGCCTGGCGCTCGCGGCCGACCTCCTGCGCGAACCGGACGCCACCCTCGCCATGGTCGCGCGCCGGGTCGGCTACGGCAGCGCCTTCGCGCTGTCGACGGCCTTCAAACGCGTACGCGGCCTGAGCCCCCGGGAGTTCCGCACGGCCGCTGCCTGAGGGCCACGTCACGTAGGCGCGGGTGTTCGGGCGCCGTCCACGACCGCCCGCGGCCAGGCCACCTCGCCGTGGCCGCCGCGGGCCACTTGCGGGCTAGCGCGGCCAGCCGATGTCGTCGTCGGGCATCGCGTCCTGGAGCACGTCCGTCCGCTGAGCGGCGGAGTGCGCGGCGGCGTGGGCC
>NZ_JBHWVJ010000042.1:0-68149 GCF_042736725.1 Streptomyces sp. NPDC060028
GACGGTCCGGCTCCCGTCGGGGGGGGGGGCTGTGGGTGTTTCTTTTTCTCTGTCCTGGGTTCCCTCCTGGGGGGGGGGGGGGCGGCCGGGGGGGTGCGGCGCCGGCCCCCGTCCGACCGGTCAGGCCCTGCGCCGCCGGGCGACCAGGACCATGCCCGTACCGGCGGCCAGCACCACGGCGGCGCCGATGGCGAGCGGCAGGGCCACCCCGCCGGTCAGGGCCAGATCACCGCCCAGGCCACCGCTGCCGCGGCCGGTGACCGCGGGCGGGGCGCTGCCGGACGGGCTCGGGGCCGCGGAGCCGCCCCTGGTGCCCGGCTTCGACGGGGCGGGCGTACCCGGTGCGCCGTGCGGTCCGGAAGCCGAGGCGGTCGGGGTGGCGCCCGCCGGGGCGGAAGCGCCGGGCGAGGGGGTGGCTCCGGTGGGGACCGGGTCGGCCGGGAGGCAGCCGGTGAAGGGGTAGTGGTGTGTTTCGGCGCCCCCCTTGCCGGTCAGCGACTTGGCGATGACGGAGCCGTTGACCGGGCCGCCGTCGCCCAGGTCGAGTGCGGCGTTGGGCGCGAGGATGGTGCCCGGCCAGGCGTTGCCGCTCTTCTTCGTGACCTTCGTGGCGTCGGGGAAGTTCCACAGCAGTTTCGCGCGGATGTCACCGTCGGCCGCGCTGCTCAGGTTGTCGTCGAGCATCTCGCGCCTGCCCGCCTCGTCCCAGAGGAAGAAGCCGGTGGTTTCCGCCTTGTTCTGGTCGTAGGCGGCGCCCTTGGCGTTGACCACGGTCACCGCGCCGACGGGGACCTTGATCCGGATCTCCTTGGCCTTCTCCAGTTCGGCGGCGGGCAGGACGAAGCCGTTGAACTGCGCGTCGGTGCCCGTGAGCTGGAGGGTGGAGCCGTCCAGGTTCCATTGCGCGGAGGGCGACTGGGCCGCGGCGAGGGCCGTGGAGGCCCCTCGCAGGGCGCGGAACTCGGCGGTGAAGTCGATGGGCGAGGGACCCTTGGCCACCTTGCCGTTGTGGGCTTCGGCGAGGCCGGTGAGGGTGCCCGCGTAGATGCCGTTTCCGTTGATTACCCGTACGTCACCGGTGACATTGCCCGCCACGACCAGGGCGTTGGCGCCGGGGAGCGCATCGACCTGCCCGGAGCTCAGCTCCTGTCCGACGCTGAACCCACCCCGGAAGTCGGCGTTCCCTCCGACGGCCACCGCACCCTCGGCGTCGGGGGTGTGCTGGTCGTCCCCCTCGATGAACTCGCCGTACCGGCCCGCGACACCGAGCGCGCCCGCGCACACGGCGGGCTGCGGCTCCGCCGGCGTGGCGGAGGCCGGGGGCGCGGCGGCGATCGTGACGGCGCCGAGGATGCCGGCTGCGAGGGAGCCGCCGATCGCGGCCGCGGCGGCGTACGAAGAGCGGACGGATATGGACATGTTGGGCATCTCCGGAGTGCAGCTCATGCGGTGCAGTGGTGCTCGATCGGCGCACTCTTTCCCCCCTGGATGGCCCGAGTCAAGCCGGATGTCCGATCCGCCCCATCCGTCCGACCAGCAGGTATTCCGCTTCGTCCGGCACAGCGTCACACCCGGGCCGGGTCTCGCGCCGGGCGGATCCGCTGACCGTTCGCACAACGGACAGCCAACACCGGGCAGACGTACGGGCGGACGTACGGGCGACTGCACGAGCGGACGTACGAGCGGCCGTACGAGCCCGGCGCCACGGGCCCGGGGTGCCGCTCAGCGGTCGACGGCGGCCCCCGCCCGCGAGGTGACCACGACCGTGACGGCCGCCAGGCACATCAGGCAGGCGCCGGTGAGCGGGGCGGCCGGAGCCGAGAGCCCGTCGACCGCGAGGCCCCCGGCCAACGCGCCCGCGGCGATGGCCAGGTTGAACATGGCGACCATCAGCGAGGAGGCGGCCTCGGCGGCGTCCGGCGCGGCCTCGGTCATCCAGGTCTGCAGACTCACCGAGACCCCGCCGTAGACGAGCCCCCACACCAGCAGCAGGACCGTTCCGGCGACCACCCCCGGCAGGACGGCGATCAGGCCGAGCACCAGGGTCAGGCAGGTGCTGACCGCGAGCAGCGTGCGGCGCGCACCGCGCGTCCCCGCCAGGAAGTTACCGGCGACCCCGGCGACGCCGTACCCGAGCAGCAGGGTGCTGACGAACCCGGCGTCGATCCCCGACACGTCCTGGAGGATGGGCCGTACGAAGGTGTACGCGGCGAACTGGCCGGTCACCACGAGGAAGGTGACGGCCACCCCGGCCCGGACCCCGCGGTTCTCGCGCAGCAGCGCCGGCAGCCGGCGCAACGCGATGTGCCGGGTCGGCGGCAGCGGGGGCAGCAGCAGGAGCAGGGCGGCCAGCGTGGCGAGGCCGAGCCCCCCGACGGCCGCGAAGGCGGTGCGCCAGCTGCCGAGTTCGCCGAGCAGGGTTCCGGCGGGGACGCCCAGCACCGAGGCGGTGGGAACGCCCCCGAAGACGAGCGCGGTGGCCCGGCCGACGTGACGCTCGGGGACCAGCCGTACGGCGAGCCCGCCGGCGATCGCCCAGAAGCCGCCGACGCCGACCCCGACGAGCAGTCGGGCGGCCAGGAGCATCGCGAAGGAGGGGGCCAGGGCCGCGACGAGGTTGGCGCCGGCCATCAGGGCGATCAGCGCGCACAGCACGGTCCGCCGGTCGAGCCGGCCGGCGCCCACGGTGACGACCGGCGCGCAGACTCCCGCGACCAGCCCCGGCACGGTGACCATCAGGCCGGCGACCCCGTCGGACACCCCGAGATCGGCACCGACCGGGGTGAGCAGTCCGACGGGCAGCAGCTCCGAGGTGATCAGACAGAAGATGCCGAGCGCGACGGCACAGACGGCACCCCACCCCTTCCAAGTCGGGACGGGAGCCCGGGCCGGGGCGGGAGCCGGGGTGGTCGTGTCGGGTGCGGGCGCGGCGTCTGCGGTCATCGTTCGGTGCTCCGTACGGGTGGGACGGGCCGGCGGCCAGGGAGGTCAGGGCGTCCACGGGGGACCCGCGCGGCGCCGAACGGCAGCGCGGAGCGCCAAAGGTCGCGCCTCCTCCGGCAGCCGTACGGCCGTTCCCATCCCGCACCCTGTCCGGAAATCGCCGTCCGGTCCACCCCTGCGCCGCGGCACGTCTCCTCCGGCCCGCTGCGATCGCGCACCCCGCCCGATCGATTCGGCGGCCGCAGCCCAAGGGCCCGGCGCCCCTCGGGCCGCGCCGGCCTCACCCGGACGCGTGAGCCCGGGGCCCGGCCGGCCCGCCCGTACGGCATGGTGGACGGATGCAGTTACGCCGGGCCGTGCCCCTCTCCCTCGTCGCGCTCCTCGCCAGCGCGGGCTGCGTTTCCGTCGGCCCGCAGGCTCCCGCCGTCCCCGCACGCCGCCCCGTACCGCAGGCCGGTGCCACCGAGGTGCCCGCCCTGCGGGACGGATCGGCGCCGCTGCCCCTCGGCAAGCTCCCCGCGACGCCGGCCGACGCGGAGCCGGACCCGGACGCGCCCGCCACCCGGGCACCCCGGCCGCCCGCCGCCCGCCACGCGAAGCCGGCCGCGCCCCGGCGTGTGCACCCGCCCAAGACGCCGTCGGCCCGCCCCGGCCGGCAGCCGGCCCCGCCGCCGCGCGGGGACGAACTGTGCGCGGCGGCGGAGGGCGCCGTACCGCCGTCGATCGTGGACCTGTGCATCCGCCAGTTCGGCCGCTGACCTGTGGGAAGTCCCGTTCAGGGTGACGGGGCTTGACTCTCCCCCTGTGTCAGGGCCTGCACTGGAAGGCGTCATGTTCACCATCGGAGACTTCGCCAAACACGGCCGGGTGTCGGTCCGCATGCTGCGTCACTACGACGCCCTCGGACTGCTGCGCCCGGCGCGTGTCGACCCCGCCAGCGGCTACCGCTACTACGAGGCCGGGCAGCTCGCCCGCCTCAACCGTGTCATCGCGCTCAAGGAACTCGGCTTCAGCCTGGACCAGGTGGGGTCGATCCTCGACGAGCGGGTGGGCGCGGAAGAGCTGCGCGGCATGCTGCGGCTGCGGCGGGCGGAACTGGAGTCGGCCATGGCCGCCGCGGCGGCCCGGCTGACCCAGGTCGAGACGAGGCTCCGGATCATCGAGAGCGAGGGCACCATGCCTGCCGAAGACATCGTCGTGAAGAGCCTTCCGCCGGTCCGGCTCGCCGAGCTGACCGGCATCGCCGGGAGTTACGAGCCGCAGGACATCGGGCCGGTCATCGGGCCGCTGTACGACGAGCTGTGCCGCCGTATCGAGGCCGCCGGGGTGACCCCGACCGGACCGGGCATCGCCTACTACGAGGACGCGGCGGGAGCTGAGCCCGGGTCGATCCTCGTGCACGCCGGGCTGCCGGTCGCGGCCGCCGTACGGGCCGAGGCGCTCGGCGGCGAGGTACGGATCGTCGAGCTGCCCGGCGTCGAACGGGCCGCGACCGTCGTGCACCGGGGCTCGATGGACTCCGTACTGCCGACCGCGCAGGCCCTCGGGCAGTGGATCGACGGGAACGGGGAGCGCTCGGCCGGGTACGCCCGGGAGTTGACCCTGGCCTGCCCGGAGGACCGGGACCAGTGGGTGACGGAACTCCAGGAGCCGCTCGCCCCCTGAGGGGTCCCTGCTCCTGCTCCTCCGGTGTCAGCCCGAGGAGCAGGTCTTCGTCGGTTGCGCACGATGACGGTCCTCCTTGCCGACCGCCGACCGCCGACCGCCCGTCAGTTTCCGCTGAACTGCTGGTGAACGCACTGCTGGTATTGCCGGAGGCTGTCGGGCTGGTAGCACTCCTGCGTTTTGTCGGCGTACCGGACCATGAGGACGGCGGCCAGGATCGACACCACGATCGCGATGGCCGACGTCACCACGCCGGCGATCGCCTTGCCCCGGCCGACGCCGGTCCGCTTCGTCGTCGTCAGGGCGACGATGCCCAGGACCAGCCCGACGCCGCCGAGCAGGCCGCCGATGAAGACGATCGAGGTCAGCAGGCTGCTGACGCCCAGCACCATGGCGGCCCCGGCCAGGCCGTTCTTGCCGACCGGAGTCGGACTCGGCGCCGTGTGATGCGCCGACGTCCCCATCTCTTGCATGCTCATCAGCCGTCCTCTCGTCCACCGGTAAGGGCACGATCATGGTCCGCGGAGTCCCGGGTGCGCATCGCGGGAAGGCGGGAGAAGGTGCTCCCCCGATCGGGGGAGGCCTCCGATGAGCTGCTCGGTCATACTGGCCGGATCATGATCAGGGGAATCCGGCCGCTGCTCCGCGGCTCCACGTATTCGGGCATGTTGTTCGCCTCTTGCGGCGCGCTGGCGAGCCTGCCGCTGCTGCCTTTCGCTCTGCTGCCGGTGGTGGCGTGGCCGGCCGCCCCCTATGGAGTGCAGATCGTCCTGACCCTGCTGGTCTGGGCGGCGCTGATCGGGGTGGCCGGGCTGGCCCGCACCACGCGGCGGGGGCTGGTCCCGGTCGCCCGTCGACTGCTGGGGGTGGCGCTGCCGGATCCGGTGGCCGTACGCCGGCCCGCGAGCTCGCCCGCCGGCCCGTCGGGCGCTGACCGTTGGCGGACTCCGCTCTGGCTGCTGCTGCACGTGGCACTGGGGTGGACGGGGGCACTGGTCGGCGGTGTGCTGGTTCTCGCGGGCCTGACCCTGCCGGGCAGTTGGCTCGGCGCCGAGGCGGGGCTGAGCCTGTTCGGCTGGTCGGTGCGAGCCGAGGGTGGCTGGCAGAACTGGGTGGTGGCGCTCGGCTGCCTGCTGCTGGCGGCGATGGTGTGCGTAGCGGTGACGAGCGCCCTGCGGTGGCTGGCGCCGAGGCTGCTGGGGCCGTCATCCGCCGAGCGGCTCGCGCTGGCGGCCGAGCGGGAGCTGCGGCTGGCCGAACGCAACCGGCTGGCCCACGAGTTGCACGACTCGATCGGGCACACCCTGACCGCGACCACGATCCAGGCGGCGGTGGCGGGCGAAGTCCTCTCCGTCGACCCGGTGGCGGCGCGGGCCGCCCTGCGCAGCATCGAGGAGTCGGCCCGGGCCGCGCTGGAGGACCTGGACTACGTGCTGGGCGTGCTGCGCGAGGAGAAGGCGCAGACGGCTGCGACCCGGACCCTGGCCGACCTGCCTGAGCTGCTGGACCGGTTGCGGCACGCGGGCGCGGAGGTGCAACCGGAGCTGTCGGGCGAGCTGGCACAGGTCCAGGGGACGCTCTCCCGGGCGGCGTACCGGATCTTGCAGGAGGGGCTGACGAACGCGCTGCGGCACGGGGCGGGCGGTCCGATCGAGGTCCGTGCGGCGGTCGCGCCGGACGCACTGGAGCTCAGTGTGGTCAACCGGACCGGGACGGGCACGGGGATGGCGGCGGGCGCGGGCCCGGGCGCCTTCCCGACGTCCGGGCACGGCCTGCCCGGCCTGGCCGAGCGCGTGCGGCTGCTGCACGGCGAGATCGAGGCCGGCCCGGACGGGCCGCAGCACTGGCGGTTGGCGGTCCGGCTGCCGGTACGGGTGTCGGCATGACCGGCTCCGACACGAGCGGAGCCGGCGCCACCGGCGCCCCCGACGCCCCCGACGCCCCCGTCAGACTCCTGATCGCGGACGACGACGAGGTGACCCGCAGCGGTCTGCGCACGTTGCTCGCGGCGCGGCCGGGGATCGCGGTGGTCGGGGAGGCCGCCGACGGCTTCGAGGCGGTCGAGCAGGTGCGGCTGCTACGGCCGGACGTGGTCCTGATGGACGTGCGGATGCCGCGTTGCAACGGGATCGAGGCCACCCGGCAGCTCCTTTCCGAGTCGGCCGACCCGCCGAAGGTCGTGGTCATCACCACCTTCGAGAACGACGGTTACGTCACCGCCGCGCTCAGCGCCGGGGCCAGCGGGTTCGTGCTCAAGCGGCTTCCGGTCCAGCAGATCGCCGAGGCGGTGCGGGTGGTGGCGGCGGGCGAGGCGGTCCTCTTCCCGGCGGCACTGCGCCGGATGGTCGCCGCCCGCCCGCTGGGCTCCGCCGAGGCGTTGCCGAAGGCGGCGCTGACGGGGCGGGAGGAAGAGGTGCTGCGGTTGATGGCCACCGGCCTGCCCAACCCGGAGATCGCCGAGATGCTCACGGTGAGCCCGGAGACGGTGAAGACGCACGTCGGGCACGTGCTGACCAAACTCGGCGCGCAGAACCGGACCCACGCGGTGGTGATCGCGTACGAGTCCGGTCTGGTGGTGCCGGGATTCGCCGGCTGACGGCCGCCCGCCGGCCTTAGGATCCGCTGGTGCAGCGCGTACTGGTGGTCGGGATCAGCGGAGCCGGGAAGTCCACCCTGGCCCGGGCCTTGGGGCGGCGGTTGCGGCTGCCGTACCACGAGATGGACGCGCTGCACTTCACCGGCCCGGGGTGGGCCGTCAGCCCGACCTACGCCGAGGATGCGGCGCGGATCGCCGGGACCGACCGGTGGATCTTCGATTCCTTCGGCGCCCCGGCCGTCCGCGACCTGCTGTGGGAGCGAGCCGACACGGTGGTCTGGCTGGACCACCCGCGGCGCGTCGTCATGCGGCGGGTGCTGCTGCGCTCGCTGCGCCGGAGCCTGACCCGGGAACGGCTGTTCGGCGGGAACCGGGAGTCCTGGCGGGAGTGGCTGCGCCCCGACCACCCCGCGTGGTGGGCCTGGAGCCGGTACGGGTCCCGGCGCGCGGAGATCGGACGGCGCGCGGCGGACGCCCGCTTCGCACCGCTGACGGTGATCCGGCTGCGCTCCCCCGGGGCCGCCGAGGCGTGGCTGCGGGCTCAGGATGCGGAGGGCCGGCGTCCGCGGACGTGAGCACACCGACGGGCCGTACCGCGGCGGGCCGTGCGCAGCCGGCGCATGGTGTCGTGGCCGCGGCGGCGCCACTCGGCCCGGGGCAGCCCGGCGCGCTGGCCGCCGCCGGTGATCAGGGCGTTGACGGGGGCGTACGGGTCGGCGGCCATCGCCTTGGCGAGCAGGACGCCGACCACGAGCGGGACCAGGGCCACGGCCAGCGCCGAGCCGGCGGTCGTCACGTGCTGCATGCGCGGGCGGTGTGCGGTGCGCGCGGCGTCGGAAGTCATGCCCTCATTCGATCAGCGGGGGCGCGGCGGGGAATCGGGGCGGATACTCAGGCCGTTGCGCATGGAGTACTCAGACGCGGACGGGCAAGGGGGCGGTGGCAGGTGGCGACAGCAGCCGGGCAGGGCTTCGAACCGGCGACCGGCGACGGCCTCGAGCCGCCGGAGGCCGGGCGGGCGGCGCAGCTGCGCACGGCGTACGAGGGGCTGCTGCAGATCCGCCGCCTGGTCAACGCCGGGGCGGACACCGGGGTTCCCGCTCCGTGGGAGCTGCTGCGGATGCCGCGTGCGGTGGCCCTCGTACTGGAGGCGGCGGGCCTGCCACCGTCGGCGGTGGACGCGGAGGGCCGCCGTACGCGAACGGGCTACCGGGTGGCGGCGAGCGCGTCGGGGGGCGGCCGGGTCGAGGTCACCTGGCTCGGTCCGCCCGGCGGGGGCGCGGCCGGGGAGGAGCAGGAGCGCCTGACGGCCTGCGCGGCGGCGCTCGAACCGCTGGGCTGGGTCTGCCTCCTGTACCGCGGCCCCCGCCGCCGCCGCTTCCTGGAGGTCGAACCCCCGCCCTGACCACCCCACCGACCGCGCGCCGAGCTCCCCCGCGGAAAACCGGTACCCGTGGCCCGTAGCCGCCCGGCACACTCGCCCGATGGGCATGCTCGACGCACAGGCAGAACGGCTGGGCCGGGGCGAGACGGTGGAATTCCGGCCGACCGGCACCTCGATGGCACCACTCGTCAACAGCCGCCAACGGGTCCGGGTCGCCCCGGCCGACCCGGCGCTCCTCGAACCGGGGGACATCGTCCTGGCCAGGGTCGCCGGAACGGTGTACCTGCACTTGGTCTCCGCGGTGGACCGCCCGCGCCGACGGGTGCAGATCAGCAACAACCGGGGCCACGTCAACGGCTGGACCGGCCACGACCGCGTCTTCGGGATCTGCGTGGCCGTGGACGACACCCCCCGCCCGGGCGCGGCCGGCAAGCTCCGCGCCGCCAAGGCGGACTCCCCCGGCCCCGGCTAGACCGGGCCGGGCCGGACCGCCCGGGTGCGGTACCGCTCGGCCAGGACCTCGACCGCCTCCGCGAGGGCGCCGCGCAGTTCCGGCGGGCCGAGGACCTCCGCCTCCGTGCCCAGGCGGAGCAGGTCCGAGACCGCCACGGCCTGGGACTCGACGGGGAGTTCCACCCGTACCCAGCCCTGCGCGTCCGGCGCGCCGGCGCCCGCGAGGGCCCGGACGCCCGACGCCCCGAACTGCATCGGCAGCAGGCGCAGGGCGCGCGGGGAGAGGCGTACGACGGCGGTCTGCCGGTGGAGCGCCGCCTCCAGCCGCCGGGCGGACTCCTCCCAGTACGCGGCGAGCGCGAAACCGTCGGGCCGTTCGAAGCCCTCCGCGAGGGTGTCCACGCCCAGGAACCGCCCCACCCGGTACGTACGGACCGGCTGCTCGGCGGCGGCCGGCCGTGCCACGAGGTACCAGATGCCGCCCTTGAGGACGAGGCCGAGCGGGCACAGCTCCCGGTGCACCTCGCCGTCCCAGCGGCGGTAGTGGGCGCGGAGCATGCGCTGGTCCCACACGGCCCGGGCTATCCGCGCGAGGTGCGGGACGGGGTCGGCCTCCCGGAACCACGCGGTGGCGTCCAGGTGGAAGCGGTCCTGGAGCCGCCGGGCGCGGCCGGCGAGTTCCGCGGGCAGCGCGGCCTGGAGCTTGAGCTGGGCGGCCGCCAGGTCGGCGCCGAGGCCGAGGTCCTCGGCGGGACCGGGGGCGCCGGCGAGGAAGAGCGAGCCGGCCTGCGCGTCGGTGAGGCCGGTGAGCCGGGTGCGGTAGCCGTCCATCAGCCGGTACCCGCCGGCCGGTCCGCGGTCCGCGTGGACGGGCACGCCTGAGACGCCGAGGGCTTCGATGTCCCGGTAGACGGTGCGGACGGACACCTCCAGCTCGGCGGCGAGCTCGGGGGCGGTCATCCGGCCGCGGTTCTGCAGCAGCAGGAGCAGGGAGAGGAGCCGGTCGGCGCGCATGGCGACATTGTCGGGGACGTCCGCCGATACCTGACAACAGGTGTCAGGTATCCCGGACAGGGTGTTCCCAGGCGGGGCGGACGACCACCTTGCCCGACCTTGCCGCGAACCAGGAGGCCCCACCATGTCCAACCCGACGCACCCCACCACCCCGGCGAACGGCCGCTTCACGTACAGCAACTGGGAGGAGCACCCGGTCAGCCCGGCCGAGTCCTTCCCGCGCCTGGCCCGCGCCACGGTCACGAACGCCTTCACCGGGGTCGTCACGGCCCCTGCGACGACCTGCGACTACACGATCACCTACACCGCGGAGAGTGTCGGCGGCTTCGCGGGGATGGAGCTGCTGTCCGGCAGCATCGACGGCCACAAGGGCACCTTCGCCCTGGAGGAGCGCGGCACTTTCGACGCCACCGGCACCGACTGCCGCTTCGAGGTGGTGCCCGGTTCCGGTACCGGAGACCTGACGGGACTCTCAGGATCCGGTTCTTTCCGGACCCGCCACGGTGAATCCTCCGTCGCGTACACGTTCACGTACGACCTGAGCTGAGCTGGGCTGACCTGTGCCGAGCCGGGCGGGCAGGGGCGCGGACCATTGCGGCCCGCGCCCCCGTGTCGCCGGGTCCGGCCCTACGGTGCGCCGAAGGTCAGCGTCAGTTGCGGCGTGCCCTCGTTGGCCTGGGCCTCCGAGGACCACAGCCACAGGGCGTCCGTACCGGTGCTGCTCAGGGCCAGGCCGTAGCTGCCGCCGAGCGCCGCCGCGACCGTGCCCGTGGTCAGCCCGGCGGTGTGTACCGCCGAGCCGTCGGGGATCGCGGCGAAGCTGCCGAGTGCCGGGCCGCCGAGTCCCGGGCGGTTGTTGTACGTCGTACCGGCCTCGGTCCACGGCCCGGTGACCGGGACCACCGAGACCGTGTCCGTCGTACCGGCGCCGCTCATCGTGCTGGTCTTCACGCTGAGCGTGGCCGCCTTGAGCACCGTGCCCGCGGGTGCGGCGGGCAGGTTGAAGCGCAGGTAGCTCGCGTACAGCGAGGTGCCGCGCACCGCCAGCGAGCCGGAGGTGCCGTAGTTGGTGTCGGGGGCGCCCGCGTTGGCGTACGTGTCCTCCGCGGCGGTCACCTGGACGACCGAGTCGGCCGGGGCGGAGGCCAGGGTGTGGTGGTTCTGGACCTGGGCCGCGCTCAGGACGGTCGGGTAGACGGCGGTCTCGTCGAGCTGGCCCGCCCAGTACTCGCTGGTCGGGCGGTCCGGCCAGCCGCCGAGGCTGTCTCCGCCGGCGTGCCAGTAGCCGGCGAAGTTCTCGTGGGTGGTGACGCCGAGGGTGCCCTTCTGGGCGCCGTCCACGTACAGGGTCATGCCGCCGGGGCCCTGGGTGGCGACGACGTGGTGCCACTTGTTGTCGTTGTAGCGGTCGGAGCCGCCGGTGGTGATGGTGCGGGTGGCCCCGGTGTAGACGCCGTAGACCAGTCGGCCGTCGTTGGTCATGTAGATGTGCTTGTCGTACTGATTGCTGCCGCGTGACTGGTTGTTGCCGAAGCCGAAGAGCTTTCCGCCCCGGGTGGTGTTCGTCTTGAACCAGGTCTCGATGCTGTAGGCGCTGCCCACGTTCTGCCGCTCGTCCCCGTAGACCTGGGTGTCCGTGCCGTTGAAGCCGATCGCCGTGCTCGCACCGGTGACCGCGGCGGGCGTCTGGCGCAGGGCGGGGGCGCCCAGGTGCACGCCGCTCTGGTTGCCGCCGGCCGAGGAGTCCGCGGCGAAGGGCAGCGCCGACTCGTCGTAGCGCCAGAAGAGCTGGGCGCCGTCAGCGCGCACCGCGTTCGGGTACGCGTCCACCGAGGTCGGTACCGTCACGCTCGCCGTGCCCGACAGGGCGCTGGCGTTGCCGGCCGCGTCCGTCGCCGTCACCCGGTACGTGTACGACTGGCCCGGCGAGACGGTGGTGTCGGTCCACGAGGCCTGCGGACGCCGGAAGAACAGCGAGTTCGCGGTGACGGTGGCGATCGGCGTGGCCGAGCCGTTGCGGTAGATCTTGTACGTCAGGGCGCTGTCGTCCAGGTCGAGGCCGGTGCGCCAGCGCACCTGCACCTCGCCCGGCTTGAAGCTGACGGCGCTCGCGACGGGGACGGAGGGCGCGCCCGTGTCGCCGGTGGACGCGAACCGCGTCAGGCTCTGCTGCGCCGCCCCGTTGACGGTGGTGAACTCGCCTCCGACCCACAGGTACTGCACCCCGCCCTTGGAACCGACCGTCATCACGCGCGGGCCGATGCCCTCGCCGATTCCGTCGTTGGTGTCGGGGGCCCAGCCGAGCTTGTTGGTGCCCGACGTCGGCTCGGCGAGCAGGTGGTGGCGCTGGCCGTCCGGGTACTCGCCGACGCTGGAGCAGTCGTGCGCGTGCGAGGCGCTGTAGAGCACGTTCTGGTACGGGAGTACGGCCTGCGTCGCGCCGAGGCAGGTGTCGCGCCACCGCTGGTTGAAGTCACTGAGGTTGAGCGCGATGCGGCCGTCGAAGACGCCGCCGCCCGTGCCCTCGTTGGCGGTGTAGAAGCCGGTCGCGTCGGTCGCGATGTCCTTGACCACCGAGTTGGTCTCGATGAATCCCGGGTAGGCCTTGGTGAGTGCGCCGCTCGTCGCGTTCACGACGGCCAGGGCGTGGGTGCCCGTGCCGTTGACGGTGAAGAAGTCGCCGCCGAGCACGACGTTGGCGCCGTCCGGGGTGACCTCGATGGCGCGGCCCGGCTCGTCGGCGTTGGCCACGAAGGGCTTGAGCGCCCCGTCGGTGGCGTCGACGGCGGCGAACCTCTCGCGCTGCCGGCCAGCGACACTGAGGAAGTCGCCGGCCGCGTAGACGGTGTCGTCGGTGACGGCGAGGGCCCGGACCGTGGCCGCGAAGGCGGGGCGAAAGCCCTGCTTCACGGTGCAGGTGGCCACGTCGATCGCGACGAGGCTGGAGACCGGGGTGCCGTTGACGGCGCCGAAGTAGCCTCCCGCGTACAGGGTCTTCTCGTCCGGCGAGAGGGTGAGCGCCCGGACCGTGGCGGTGCCGCCGCCGACGGTGAAGGACAGCTCGCAGGAGGTCGGGGCGCCGGTCGCGGCATCGAGCGCCACGAAGTTCACCGCCGGCCGCTCGCTGCCGCCGGCGCCCTCGGGAGGACGTACCGCGGAGAAGGTGCCGCCCGCGAACACCTGGCCGCCGGCCTCGGCGAGTGCCCAGACGACGCCGTTGGGCTGCCAGGTCGACAGTGGGTCGGCGGTGAAGGCCACGGGCGGGGTGACGGCCGCCGCCTGCGGGACGAGGCCGAGGCCGATGACGGTGCCGGTTCCGGCCAAGGACAGGGCGAGAGCGGCCGCCAGCCCTCTGGATCTACGCATGAACCCCCCAGTTCGATGTGCGCTGTGCGGTGTGGCCGAAAATCGGCGTACAGCCGTCCACGGCCCGTGTACTGGCGCACCCTAGGACGGATCGCCGTGCCGTTCATCGCACTTGACGTATCGGATGCCAAATTGGACCGGCCGGGGGCGACGGACGGCGGCGTTGTCAGTGGGGGTGGCTAGTGTCGTTACGTGGCTGATCCACACGGCTGATCAACACGGCTGATCCACACGAGGGACTCTCAGGGGGAGACATGAAGTACGCACGCGCGGCTGCGATGGCGGCCGCGTCCGTGGCCATGACCGCGGCGCTGGCGGGGGGCTGGGGCGTCGCACAGGCGGCGGACGACACGGCGCTGGTGCCGCATCCCGGGCCGGACGGGGTGGTCTGGGTGCCCGAACAGACCGGTTCGGGCGGCGTGGTCAGCTCGGGGCTGAACAGCCGGCTGGACACGCGGATCACCGTGGCCTGCCAGGGTGGCGGGAGCATCGAGGTGACCTTCGAGGCCCACAACCTCCCGGAGTACACCCCGGTCACCTTCGCACTCGGCTGCCCGACCGACACCCCGGCGGAGCGCACCGTCGAGCTCGGCGCCGGCCTGTCCGGCTCCTTCGGGGTCCAGGTGTCCGCCACGGACCCGGGCATACGCTGGGGCCTGGCCGTGGCGCAGCCCGAATGACCGCGCCGCTGTCCCTGACCTTCACCGCGTGGCGCGAGGGTCCGCCCAAGCGGTACGTGACGCTGGCGGAGCTGCTCGTGCGGATGGGCGACTTCGGGATGGACCTGACCTGGCGGGTCCGGCTCTACGACGAGGGGATCCACCCGGAGCTGGAGCGCGCCGCGGCAGGGGACCGCATCGGGACGCTCACGCGGGACGAATAACCCCGCCCCACGCCCCCGGCGGGCGGCGCCGCCGCGCTCTGGTTACCGACGGGTCGGCTAGGGCGGAACGCGGCGCGGTCGCCGGGTTACCGGGGGTCACCCTGCGGAAACCGCCCCGGGCGGGGGCCCGCCCCTCTACCGTGCGTGGGGGGGGCGGGCACGGCACTGGAGGGCGGGGCGCCATGAACGAGGATGAAGACCTGCGGCTGGCGCGGATCACGCCGGAGATTTCGCGCCGCACCCTGGTCATGCTGCGCGGTCTCGCCGGCCTGGAGCCGCCGGAGCGGGTGCCCGTGGACGCGATGGCCGTCGCCGACGGGATCCTCGCCGAGCACGGCACCGACGGGCTGCGCGTGCTGGCGATGACCCTGGCGGCTTGGGCGACGGCGCAGATCGAGAACGTGGCCGAGCTGAGCCGGCGCAGCCACGAGGCCGTCTTGGACGCCATGGAACTGGCCTGCCTGGAGGCCGGCGCCGAAGAGTGAAATCGGCGCGGCCCGCCACGCACGGGTTCACCCCGGCGTCGGCGACACTGGGGATAGCGGGGGGTCCTGAGCGGAGGCCGTCGTGAGCACACCTTCCCCCATCCGGATCGCAGCCGCCTTGTCCACCGATCACCGTGGACGCCTCATGTCCCACGCCCGCGAGGTCAATTTCCCCGAGGGCGCACGGATCTTCGACGAAGGCGCCCGGGCCGAGTCCTTCTGGATCGTCCGCTCCGGCACGGTGACGCTGGAGATCCCCATGGCCGGCCGCCGGCCGGCCGCCATCGAGAGCCTGGGCCCCGGCGAGCTGGTCGGGTGGTCCTGGCTGTTCCCGCCGTACGTGTGGCAGTTGGCGGCCGAGGCGATGACCCCGGTCCGCGCGTACCAGTTCGACGGCCCGACCGTACGGATGCTCATGGATGCCGACCCCGTCTTCGGGTCGGCCATCGGCAACTGGGTCGGACGCGTCCTCGCACTGCGCCTCCAGCAGACCCGCACCCGCCTCGTCGATCTGTACGCCCCTCGGGCGGCGACCGGCTGACGGGGGCCGCCTGACGGGGGCCGGACCCTTCCCAACCGGGGGTCTTCGGCCGTTTCGGCGAGGTGCTCCCCCACTGGTCAGCGCCCTCGCACCGCTGCGGTCTGCGGTCATTCGCTCACGATCGGTGACGTGAAATCGGGGTACGAACGGGCGTTCCGGTTCCGAATGGGCAAGACTCGCGTCCGTTATCCGAAACAACCACACAAGGAGTGTTCGAAATGCGGTCCATCGCAAGGGGTCTGGGACTCACGTCCGCCGCCATGGGGCTCACCGCCCTCACCGCGCTCGCGGGATCCGGGGTGGCCGGCGCCGCGCCCTCCGGCACGGACTCCCTCTACGCGCCTTCCGCGCTCATACTGAGCGTCACCGACGGGGCGGACGCCGACACGGGCACGGTGATGCGCGCGGTCACCCTGGTCTGCGCGCCCCGCCCGGGCGGTACGCACCCGTCCCCGGCCACCGCGTGCGCCGAATTACGGGCGAACGGGCCCGAGTTGGACGCGCTGGCGCAGCCGCGCTCCGACGCGGCGTGTACCAAGGAGTGGGACCCGGTCACCGTGGTGGCCGACGGGGTGTGGCAGGGCCGCCGACTGAGCTACACGTACACCTTCGCCAACCCGTGCGGCATGCGGAACAGCACCGGCACGCTGTTCGGGATCTGAACGGCTGCCTGAGCCGCCGAACGGGCCGGGCGGCGCCGTGCGACCGCCGTCCGGCCCTCGGGGCCTCCGGGTCCCCGCGGGTCAGCCCAGTTCGAGACTGGTGACCCCGTACAGGCCGGCCAGGTCCAGCTCCGGAGCCGGGCCGGTGTACATCCGGGCTGCCTCGAAGGTCGGGGTCAGCCCCAGGTCGGCGCACAGGGCAGTGGCCCGCGGATTGACGTCGGGCACGTCCACGGCGACCAGCCCGCCCGGCGCGAGCCGCGCGAGCCGCCGCAGCAGGACGGCCGCGATCCGCGGGGTCGCGGCGTAGAGCGGGCCGATCCGGGAGGCCGCGCTGCACGGCCGGATCACGCCCAGCCCCTCGATCCGCCCGTCCCGTACGGCGGCCAGGGCGGTCCGCCCCGGCAGGCCGACCCATGCGGCCAGGAAGGCGTCGCGCGACTCGGGGAAGAACCTCCGGTCGTAGGCGGCGAGTTGCCCGAAGGGCAGCGAGGCGGCGTCCACGACCTCGACGCCGTCGCCCGCCTCGGCGCCGGTGGCGGTACCGGCGCCCGCCACACCGTCCACGCCCTGCGGAACACCCTCGTGGCGGACGTTGTTCCAGGCCGAACGGAAGCCGGACTTGCGGTAGTTTCCCTGTTGCTCGACCACCCCGTCCAGCCCCACGAGCCGGCCGTCGAGCCGCTCCATCCCCGCGTTCCACAGCCGGATCCCGTAGCCCCGGCCCCGGACGGCGGGGCGGGCGATGTAGAACCCGATGAACCCGAAACCGGCGCCGTACCGCACCGCGGAGATGCAGGCCACCGGTTCGCCGTCGAGCCGGCCGACGAGGAAGCCTGCCGGGTCGGCCACCGTGAAGGCGAACCGGTCGCAATCCCCGGGGTTCCAGCCCTCCTCGTCGGCCCAGGCGCGGATCAGTCCCATGTCGGCGGCGCTCGCGCCGGTGATCTCGAATCCCGTCATGTCCGGTGTTGTAGCAGATGCGGCAGAGCCCGCGCAGCGGCGCCTGATCAGCCGTCAGCGGGCCCGCGCCCAGCGGGCTTTCAGGGCGCGCAGATCACGTCGTCGAGCTCGATGGGTTTCGAGTCGAGGCGCACGTACGCCGTGAAGGTCCGCGTGTCGTCCGAGCCCCAGTGGGTGGTGACGGTGGCCGAGCCGATGCCCGCGTACTCCTGGACGGTGACCGGGCCGATGTCGATGCGCTGCGGCTCGTTCTGGGCGCAGAGCAGGACGTCGTACTCCGGGGTGCGGACCTGCTTCTCCTGGAGCTGCGCCGAGACGTGGCGGCCGCGCTTGTGCCCGGAGGGGCCGTGCTGACCGTAGAAGGCGGTCAGGAACCGGCTGATCTGCGGGGCGGTGTGATGAGCGGGAGCGGGATGGGCGGGAGCGGGGTGGGCGACGGCGTGGACGGGCGTCGCGAGCAGCAGTGCGAACAGGGTCGGCACCAGGACGCCAAGGCCGTACGGCATGAGCTTCATGTCCGGTTTGTAGCCGCCCGTCCGGCCCGCCATGGGAGCTCGGCGCATAGATCACTCCTGTGGGCGTCGGGATTCACCGCAGAAACGACCCATCCGCCGCGAATGGACGATCCGGGCCCTTCGCCGTCCTGCGGACGCGGACGCGGCCGCGGCCGCGTAATGCGGTCGCGGACGCGCGCACCCCTTCCTTAGGGTCGCCGTATGGGAAAGCCGCTTGTCGCAGTGTTCAGTGGGGCCGGGATGTCCACCGATTCCGGGATTCCGGACTACCGGGGGCCGCAGGGGCTGTGGCGGCGCGAGCCGGACGCCGAGAAGCTCGTGACGTACGAGTACTACATGGCCGATCCGCAGATCCGCCGGCGCTCCTGGCTGATGCGGGCCGAGATCGGCGCGCTCGGGGCGCAGCCGAACGCCGCGCACCGGGCCGTGGCCGAGCTGGAGGCCGCCGGGGTCCCGGTGCGGGTGATCACGCAGAACGTGGACGGGCTGCACCAGCTCGCCGGGATGCCCCCTCGCAAGGTGTTCGAGCTGCACGGCACCGCCCGGGCCGTGGTCTGCACGCGCTGCCACGCCCGGTCGGAGATGGACGCGGCGCTGGCCCGGGTGGCCGCCGGGGAGCCGGATCCCGCCTGCCTGGCGTGCGGCGGGATCCTCAAGGCGGCGACCGTGATGTTCGGCGAGCGGCTCGACCCGCAGGTGCTGGCGCAGGCCGTGGCCGTCGCGAAGGGCTGCGAGGTGTTCATCGCCGTCGGGTCGACGCTCCAGGTGCAGCCCGCGGCCTCGCTGGCCGGGATGGCCTCGGAGGCGGGGGCCCGCCTGATCATCGTGAACGCCGAGGAGACCCCGTACGACTCCCTCGCGGACGAGCTGGTCCGTGAGCCGATCGGTACGGCGCTCCCGGCCCTGCTGGCCCGGATCGCGCGGGCAGCCGCCTAGTGCTGTGGCCGGAAAGGTTTGCCGGGTCGCGGTGTCCGGTGCGGTGCATCGCAAGGCGGAGGACCGCGTCTCGTACTGGACGTACTTGCGCGGTCCGACAACACGGCGAGGTACCGTGCCGGGCGCCGCGACGCGGTGAACCTTTCCGGTCACAGCACTAGGATCCGTCGGCCGCCCGTCGCATCGCCGCCACGTCCAGCTTCTTCATCGTGTACATGGCCTCGGTCGCGCGGGCGGCCCGCTGCGGGTCGGGGTCCGAGACCAGGTCGAGGGCTTCGGTGGGCACGACCTGCCAGGACAGCCCGAACTTGTCCTTGAGCCAGCCGCAGTTGGATTCCTGGCCGCCGTTCTTGGTGAGCGCCTCCCAGTAGTGGTCCGCCTCCGCCTGGTCGGCGCAGTGGATCTGGAAGGAGACGGCTTCGGTGAAGGGGAACTGCGGGCCGCCGTTGAGGCCGATGAACTTCTGTCCGTTGATCTCGAACTCGACGACCATCACCTCGCCGGCCTGGCCGGGGTTCGCCTCGCCGTAGCGGCCGGTCCGGCCGAGCTTGCCGTCCTTGAAGACGGACAGGTAGAAGTCGGCGGCGGCTTCCGCGTTGCCGTCGAACCACAGGCACGTGGTGAAGGGCTGGCTGGTCATGGTTGCCTCCAGGGTCTGGGGGTGTGCGTGGAAACCGTCTCGCACATACAGACCGGCCCCGGCACCGAAATTCATCGGTGGGCCCGGGACCGGTTCGTGTCCATCCTGGAATGCACCCGTTGGGGCTACATCTCGAGCATCCGGTCGACGACCTGCTCGGCCGCGCGGCCGTCGGCGAGGTCGCAGAACTCCTCGCGGAACGCCGCCCGCGCCTGCGCGTACTGCGCCCCGACCTCGTCCGCGTTCCGTACGGCCTCGATCAGGCTCGCCGAGTCCGCGAGCAGCGGGCCGGGCGCCTTCTCCTCCAGGTCGAAGTTGAAGCCGCGCAGAGTGTCGCGGTAGTGCTCCAGGTCGTACGTGAAGAGCAGGATCGGCCGGTCGGTGAGGGCGAAGTCGAAGATCGCGGAGGAGTAGTCCGAGATCAGGACGTCGGCGACCAGCAGCAGGTCGGCGGCGTCGGGCCAGCGGGAGACGTCGATGACGAAACCGTCGCGGACGCCGTCGCGGACCTGCTCGCTGACGTGGTGGTGGCCGCGGACCAGCAGGACGTGGTCCTCGCCCAGCTCGCGGCGGGCCTCCTCCAGGTCGATCCGCAGGTCGAGCTTGTAGCCGCCGGACCAGCCCTCGCAGTTCTCGCGCCACGTGGGCATGTAGAGGACGACCTTCTTGCCCTCGGGCAGACCGAGCCTGCGCCGGACCTCCGCGATCCGCTGCGCGTCGGGCCGTACGAGCGCGTCGGTGCGCGGGCTGCCGACCTCGATGACCTCACCGTCGTAGCCGAGGGCGCGCTTGAGGAGCGGCGTGGCGTACGAGCTCGGCGAGGCGAGCAGGGACCACTGGGCGCTGTCGTGCGCCAGCCCCTCCAGGATCTCCGGGCTCGTGTAGTAGTCGTGCACGAAGTCGTGCCCGATCTGCTTGATCGGCGTGCCGTGCCAGGTCTGTACGACGGTCTGTCCGGCGCGGCGCCGGAAGCGCATCGGGACGTTGTCGTTGGTCACGAAGTAGCGGGCGCGGGCCAGCACCTCCCAGGACTCCACGCTGCCGTACTGCACGGCGCGGGCGGTCGCCGGGACCTCGGCGCGGCCGTCGCGAACCAGCCAGACGTGCTCCAGCTTCTCGCCGCGGCGCAGCAGTTCCTCGTGGATGGCGCGGGGCGAGTCGCCGGCGCCGGTCCCCTGGAAGGTGTCGTATACGACCATGTCCTTGACCGGCAGGGCGCGCTGCGCCGGGTAGGTCTCGAACCGGGCCTCGCGCTGGGCGAAGTTGGAGCGGTCGTGCATGCTGAGCAGCGGGTCGGCGACCAGCACCATGCGGTCGTAGAAGCGGGTCTCGACCCGCATCCGGCGGCCCCGCGTGGTGAGGGCGTGGGGTCCCGAGCAGAGCAGGCCGGGGGCCATCTGCACGGGGGCGCCGCGGTCGACGCCGAGCAGGCCGGCGGTGGTGCCGCCCTGGGCGACGGGGCGCAGGGTGGGCCACCAGCGGCCCTCGGGGAGGGTGGTGAGGCCCGCGTACGCCTCGGGGAGCACGGGCGCGAAGGTGGACGTGAAGCCGTCGCCGTCGCGGGTGACGGGGTAGCTGAACTCCACCCCGTGCGCGTTGTGCAGGACGAGCTCGTACGGCTCGTCGGTGGGCGCGAGGAACCGGCCCCGCAGGGTGAGGGTGCCGTCCGCGGCGGTGACCTCGTCGACCAGCGGCGGCGAGGGCTGCACGGACAGGGTGAGGTGTCCGGTGTTGCCGCGCTTGGCGAAGAGGGAACGGCCCGTGTCTTCGCCGGGCAGGGGCAGGACCAGGCCGTTGAAGCCGCCGCGCTCGTCGTGGGCGAGGCGGTGTTCGGTGCCGTCGGCGCCGAGCACGGACAGGCTCCACGGCTCCGGGATCCATTCGCCGGGCTCGCACGCGGCATCGGGTACGGCGGCCAGCTCGGCCAGCGGCACGCGGGCGGTGAACGGGATCCGGCCCGCGACGGCCTTGGCGGTCTCCAGCGGGAAGGTGAGGACCTTGCCGGTGCTGACGTGGACGGCCTGCAGGGTCTCGGCGCCGCTGATCTCGGCGGCGAGTTCGCCGGACACCTCGACGGAGTCGTCACCGGCCGGCCGGACGTCCAGGGCGCGGGCGCGGACGATCTCCACCTGGATGGTGAGGGAGCCGGCGACGGTCGGGGTGATCCGGACGTTCGGGGCCACCCAGTGCGAGGGCGGGTTCTGGGCGGTGTCGTGCTCGCCGCCCCTGAGGCGGGCGCGGTGCAGGCCTCCGGCGCCGGTGACGGCGACGGACGTGGTCCATATGCCCTCGCGCCACGTGCCGCCCGACTGGAAGATCGAGGGATCGACGGCGGCGGTGAAACCGGCCCAGCGGGCGTGCCGCAGGGCGAGGTGCGGGGACATCACGCTGGCCGTCGCGGAGGCGACCGTACGGGCGCTGACGACGGAACGGCGGCGCTTGCCCCCCTCGCGGAAGACGAGCATCTTGCGCGAGCCGAGGCGGCTCTCCGCGCCGAGGTGGCCGGGGAGGGCGTAGCCGCGCAGGAGCAGCTTGCCGTCGACCCAGGCCGCCTGCTCCAGGCGGCTGACGATCCGGCGCTCGCGCGGGCCGAGGGTGAGGATCTTCGCGGGGACCGGCGGGCGGCCCTGCAGGAAGGGGTAGTCGGCCTGCGGGCGGGCGAGTCCCTTGACCGGCACGCTGTAGTGGTAGTCGCGCTGGTGCTCCTGGAGGGCGATGAAGTCCTCGACGCGGCCTTCGCCGGCCAGGTACGCCTTGAGGCGGTCGGCGACGGTCAGGTCGTTCCAGGGGCCGGTGCCGATCTCCCGGACGAGCCGGCCGACCTCCTTGACGAAGGCGGCGCGGAAGTCCGGGCCGCCCTCACCGACGTACTTGTAGATGAGCGGGAGTTCCTCGCTCAGCACGTTGTAGTCGTACTCGCGCAGGTAGCGGGCGTACTTGGCGCCCTGCTTGGCCTTGAGGGACTCGCGGACCAGGCGTACGGAGGTCACGCGGTCGATGAGGGAGACCGGGTCGGTGGAGCGCTGGGTGATGGAGCGCTCGCCGGTCTCGCGGACGCGCCAGTGGTAGACGCAGTCGCTGATGATGTCGACGCTGGAGGCGAAGTAGTGCGAGGGGATGCTGACCGGTGCGTCCTCGTAGAGGATGCCTTCCGGGTACTGGAAGCCGTGCTCGTCCCAGAAGGTGCGCCGGTAGACCTTGTTCCACGCGGTGCGGTCGGTGACCAGCGCCGGGAACTTCGAGATGTGGGTCTTCAGCTGGGTCTTGGCGAAGGCCGCCCGGTGGCCCCAGGACTGCTGCATGCCGACGGAGCGGAAGCGCTTCACGTTGCCCGCGGCGAAGTCCGATCCCGTCTCGTCGAGGGCGTCGATGAGCTTCTGGTAGGCGTAGTCCGGCATCGTGTCGTCGCTGTCGACGAAGGCCAGGTACTCGCTGTCCTTGTGGGCGTGACGGGCGCCCACGTTGCGGGCGGCTCCGAGGCCCGCGTTCTCCTGCATCACGACCCGGAAGCGCTTGTCCCGCGCGGCGAAGGCCTTGCCTATGACGGCACTGGCGTCCGTGGACCCGTCGTCCACGAGAATGACCTCGAAGTCGTCGAAGGTCTGAGCTGCGATGGATTCCAGGCACTCGTCGAGGTAGAGCTCGACGTTGTAGACGGGGACGACGATGCTCAGGCGCGGGGGCATGGGTGGCGGATTCTCCAGCGTTTTATGCTTTATCGATGATCACTTGTTCACAGCATCTTACTCTGTAACAGAATCATAAACTCGCCTTATTTCGGACATATAGGCGGTTCTCGCCGGTGCGGACGGCAAAGAATTCAGCCGCCCGCCACCTCGACGATGCGGTCCGACGCTATGGACCCCGGTCCCCGGCCGGGGACCGGCCTTCGGATCAGATCTCCAGGTCGGCCTCGATCTTGGCCAGTTGGTGCCGCGCCATCGCCAGATTGGCCCTCTTCTTGTCGAGCGCGAGGTAGAGGAAGAAGCCCGCGGCCCCGCGGCCCTTCAGCAGCCGGATCAGGTGGTACTGATTGCCGAGGGTGATCAGGATGTCCTCGATGTCGTCGTTGAGGCCGAGCATCTCCATCGTGCGGACCTTGGCGCGCACCACGTCCGTGTTGCCCGCGGCGGCGACCGTGAGGTCGAGCTCCTTGCCGCCGCCGACGGTCCCGAGGGCCATGCCGCTGCCGTAGTCGACCAGGGCGGCGCCGATCGCGCCGTCGATGGTGGTGGTGGCTTCCTTGAGCGCGGTCTCCACGTTGGCCATGAGTGACTCCTTCTTTCCTGGTGTTGCTGTCCTGTTTATGGTGTTCGCAGTGGTTTGGGGTTTACGTGCGGACGATCGGTGCCGATGCGGTGAGCGGTCGGGTACGGGCTCAGCCCTGCGGGGCCGCGGAGGTACGCCGCCCGAGGGTGAGGTCTATGAGCTCGGATATCCGCAGGCTGGAGCGCCGGGCCTCCAGGTGCAGGCGGCCGACGTTGACGCGGGGCTCCGCGATCAGCGTGAGGACGGCCGCTTCGCCCGCCGCGTAGGTGGCGACGTAGCCGAGCTCGCCGCGCACCAGCAGTTCGCGGAAACCGCCCTGCCCGGTGCTGTCGCTGAGCCGCTGCGCCACTCCGAGGGCGGCCGCGGTGAGGGCGGCGACCGACTCGGCCTCGGCGGCGGCGCTGTCCTGCGCGAGCACCAGCCCGTCGGCGCTCGCGGCGAGGGCGCCCGTCAGCTGGGGGACGCGGGCCCGCAGCCGCCGGAGCTCGGCGAGTATCTCGGCCTCCGCTTCGGCGGGCACCGTACTCATGTCGGCCTTTCTCCTTTCGGGCTGCCTCCGCTCGGAGCGGTCGGCGCGCAGGGCCGGTCGCAGCGGGAGCCTCACAGGCTTGCCTCCAGTGCGTCGCGTAACCGGCGGAGCAGCGCCACGTCCGGGGATTGGGTCTGGGTCATCCAGTCGGGCAGTGGTGTTTCGGCGGGCGCCGCGGCCGGCTCGTGCGGGGTCTCGACGAGCCCCGCCGCCGCGAGGCGCCGTACGTCGAGCAGGGTGTGGAAGGCCGGCCGGCCCAGCACCCACGCGAGGTCCGCCGGTGTCCGTACGCCGTCCGCCCGCCCGAGCAGGATCCGCTGTCGGGCGGTCACCGTCTGGCCGGGGGCGGCGGCCCGGGGCACCACCGGGGCGGTGTCCAGCAGCGGGTACGGCCAGACGGCGTCGAGCAGTTCCCGGCGGCGCCTGGTCTCGCGCTCGACGGCGGCCGCCGGCACCGAGCGGACGGAGCCGATCCAGTGGGTGGCACCGCGGCGGAACCGGGAGGGGCCGCTGCCCGGGGAGAGTGCGAAGAAGGCGGCGTCGAAGATCGCGGCGAGATGGCAGATCTCCAGCTCGCCGCCGGCCATGCCGCCGCTGTCGACGAGGAAGCGGGCGACCTGGCGCCGGGCGCCGGCCTGATCGACGGCCTCCCGCCAGCGCTCGGGGGCGAGGCCGCCGCCGGTGGTCAGCAGGACGTCGAGGCCCGGGGTGGCCGGGCTCTCCGCGTGTACGACGCGCCCGTCCTCCAGGAAGAGGGTGCCGCGGTCGCGGAGCAGGGCTCCGGTGGCGCGCTCGGCGGCGAGCCGGGTGAGGAGGGGGGAGACGGCGACGGCACCGGGGCCGGGTCCGGTTCGGCGGTCGGGTCCCGTTCGGCGGTCAGCGCCGGTTCCGCGATCGAATCCGGTTCCGCGGTCAGGGCCGGTTCCGCGATCGAATCCGGTTCCGCGGTCAGGTCCGGCGCCGCGGTCGGGTCCGGCGCCGATCATCTGAGCACCAGCCCTTCGGCCAGCGTGCGGAGTCTGTGCCGGGCCAGGGCGAGGTTGCCGTCCGCGCGGTCGAGCCACAGGTGCAGGAAGACGCTGCTGTCGAAGCTCGTCTCGACGAAGCGGAGCACGTGGTAGCCGGTGCGGGTGGTGACGATCAGGTCCTCGACGGGCAGCCCCGCCCCGGCTCCCGCCGCCCCGTCACCGCTCGCCGGCCCCTCCGCCGGGGCGAAGGACTCGTACTCGGCGGCCGCCCGGGCCAGCTCGGCGGTCTCGGCGGCGGTGGTCTCGTGGTCGCCCACAGGCGAGTCCCCCGCGGTGCCGAGGGCCAGTCCGCTGCTCCAGTCGACGAGCGCGGCCCCCCGCGCCCCTGGCAGGGCCATGGCTTCGAGCAGGCATTCGTCGATCCCGGGCACGCAGGCTCCCCTCCCGGCCGGACCGTGCGTGGTGCACAGTCGTACGGCGCGACAGGAGGGAACTTACTCAAGTTCCGCAGTGCGAAAGGGCGTTCTGGCATTTTCCGCTGGAACATGCGCGGTAGCACGTGACAGCTTGGCCGGAACCCGTCGGAATTTGATCACGAAGCGAGCGGAAGATCGTCCGCGAGCCGGAACGCACCGCCCTCCCGCTGGACGTATCCCTCATGGCTGAGGGTGCGGAGCAGGTGGTAGACGGTGGGCAAGGGGATGCCGGTGATCCGGGAGAGCCGCTTGGCCGTCGCACCGCCCTCCGCGTACATCGCCTCCACGAGGCGCAGCGCCCGCTGCACGGAGCCGATCAGGGTGGGGTTGGTGTCCTTGTGGGTGTGGTCCTGACTGTGGTCGCTGCCCATGAGTGGTCCCCCTGCTCAAGTACGAAGCCTGGCAAACCCATCAAAGTCGCTCACCCGCCGCAAAACCAAGCTGACTCGCGTAAACCTGAGCATAAGATCACCGCACGCCGCTCCGGTGACCCCATCCGCCGGGGGGGGCGGGCACCGCGTGGACGACTCGCGCCCGCCCACGCATACGGGTGTTACCGGGTGCAGGTCACGAACGCCGGGAGCGGGGTCTCCTCGATGAGGTGGCGCGGCAGGCGGAGGCCGAAGCGGTGTTCGAGGACGCCGAGGGTGCGGCGGTCGCGGTCCTCGTCCGGTTCGTCGTCGTCGGGGCGGGCGTGGGCACCGTCCGGAGCGAGGATCTTGGCCGCGACCAGCTCCGGCAGGAGGAAGTCCGGCTGGTGGCCGCCGCGCCAGCACTCCTCGCCGAAGCCGAAGCAGCAGACGAGTTCGCCGTTGCGGGCGTACGCGAACTGCTTGGGCGGATGGTCCGGTTGCGGGTCGAGGTGGACGGCCTCGACGCCCGAGCGGGAGACGTCGGCCAGCCGTTCCGCCCCGGCCGGCATGCCGTGTTCGACGGCGAAGGACCAGCCGCCCCAGCTGCCCACGCGGGCCACGCCGTCTCCGTCCACCGTCTCGGTGACCATGCTCCACGCGTCCATCGCGCCCAGCGGCCCGGGGCGGATGCCGGGTATCGCGCCGAGCCGCGCCGCGAGTTCGTCGGGGCCTATGCCCCGGGCGAAGGTCAGGCTGACGTACCAGCCGTCCCAGTCCGCCAGCCATTGGATGCCGCCCCCGGCGATGTCCGCCATCTCCACGGTCCCCTCCCGTGCAATCGTGCCGGTACTCCCCCTCCGGCACGATAGTCAGTCGGCGGGGCGCTCCGGGAGGAGGCGCTCGACCATCGCTTCAATGAGCCCCTCCACCGGGTGGGGCTCCAGCAGGGCGGGCGCCGTCAGGTCGTCCACGATCAGCCCCAGCATCGCCAGGTAGATCAGCACCACGCCCTGCCGGTCCCCGGGCAGCCCGTTCTCCAGGTGCCAGGCGATGTTCGCCTCCAGCTCGGCTCCCTGGAACCCGGACAGCTCCGCCTGGAGTTCGGGTCGGCGAGTGGCTTCCAGGCGCAGCTCCAGCATGGCGATGTGCACGCTGCGCTCGCGCCGCATGCGCCGCACGAGCTGGCCGAGGAGCACCTTGGTGTCCAGCGGGCCGGCCAGGTCGGCCGGATCGGGGACGAGCCGTTCGCGGGTGCGGTGCAGGATCTGTACGAGCAGCTGGGCGCGGTTGGCGAAGTAGTTGGAGGAGGTGCCGGTCGGCACTCCCGCGTCGGCGTCCACCGCGCGCAGCGTCAGCCCCCGCGAGCCCTCGCGTGCCAGTACTTCGATGGCGGCGTCGAGCAGCGCGGCGCGGCGCTCCGGATTCTGGCGCATGGGCGGGTTCCTGACGGTGTGGACTGCACGACATCGTGAGCACTGCACGTGCAGTGCTTCGGACACGCTAGCGGAAGCGGAACGCCTCCGCCCTCCCCACCGCGCCCTCCCCCGTGCCACCCTGCCCGTCATGGAGCGGATCGTCGAGGAGATACGCGAGGACCTGTCCCGCCGGATCGCCCTGACGGCGGACCGGCTCGCCGACCGGACGCTGGCCGAGGATGCCGCGTACGCCGCCCTGCTCGGCCGGGCCGAGCTGCGCGAGCGGTTCCACATGACCCTGAGCCAGGTCGTCGAGGCTCTGGCACGGGGCCCGCGCTGCCTGCCTCCCGGGCTCGCCGACGCCCGCGCCACCGGCTCGCTGCGCGCCGGGCAGGGGCTGCCGCTGGCTTCGCTGCTGCGCGCCTACCGGCTCGGCGGCAGACTGCTGTGGCAGACCCTGACCGAGGCCGTCGCCGCCCACGATCCGGCGGCGCTGCCCGGGCTGCTGCCGGGCGCGGCCGCGCTGTGGGACGTACTGGACCAGCTGACGGACGCGGCCGCCGAGTCGTACCGCCGGGCCGAGGCCGTGCACCGGGACGCCGAGCGGGAGCGCCGCGCGGCCCTGCTCGACGCGCTGCTCGACGGCTCCGCCACGGACGCGGCGGACGCGGCGGCCCGGCTCGGGCTGCCGGAGCGCGGCCGCTTCGCGGTCGTGGTCCTGGGCCCCGGCGACCACGGGCCGGGCGACGCAGGCACTTCGCCCGGCGCCCCTTGCGACGCCCCGCGCATCCTCTGGCGGATCCGCGCCGACGGGGAGAGCGGCCTGGTGGAGCTGGGCCACCATCCGCTGGAATCAGTACGGGAGCTGCTCGCGCCCCTCGGCGTACGCGCCGGCGTGAGCCCCGTGGTCCGGACGCCGCCGGAACTGGCCCCGGCGCGCCGGCTGGCCGTACTGGCCCTGCGCAGCGCCCCCGCGCCCGACGGGCCTGCCACCGTCCTGCTGGACGAGCGGCTGCCGGCCGCCCTGGTCGCGGCCGAGGCCGAACTCGCGGGCCGGCTGCGCCAGGTGGTGCTGGGTCCGGTGCTGGCCCTGCCGGCGGCGGAGCGTCTGGTGCTGCTGACCACCCTTGGCACCTGGCTGGCCTGCCACGGCTCGACGACGTACGCCGCCCAGCGGCTGTACTGCCACCGCAACACCGTCTCCAACCGGCTGCGCCGCCTGGAGCACCTCACCGGCCGCACGCTCTCCGACCCCGTGCACGTGGTGGAGCTGGCGCTGGCCCACACCGCGGTCGTCCAGCAGCGGGCTAGTGCTCCGCAGCCGCCGCCCCGGAGGCCGCCACAGGCTCCCCCGGCTCCCCGGCCCGCGCCGACTCCAGCAGGTACGGGACGTCGATCACCGCGACTCCCGGGGTGAACAGCAGCCTCGCCTTCAGCCGGAACGCGTTCTGGTTGTGCAGGGGCTGCTCCCACCAGTGGCCCACCACGTACTCCGGGATGACCACCGACAGCATGTCCGTGCCCTCGGCGGCCGCCTGCTCCTGGACGTACGCGAGCACCGGCCCGACCACCTCGCGGTACGGGGAGTGCAGCACCTTCAGCGCGACCCCCGGGTCGTGTTCCGCCCAGGCCTCGCGCAGCCGCTCCGCGTCCGCCTCGTCGGCGGCGACCGAGAGGGCGGTCAGCGTGTCCGGCCGCAGGCCCTGCGCGTAGCCGAGGGCCTTGAGCGTGGGCGCGTGGACGGAGGAGACGAGGACGACGACGTGGTGGCGGGAGGGCTTGCGCGGTTTGACCCCGGGCGCGACGGCCACCTGCCGGGAGACGGCGTCGTAGTGCCGGCGGACGCCCTTCATGCCGAGGAACAGCAGTGGCATCGCGATCACGACCAGCCAGGCGCCGTGCGTGAACTTGGTGATCAGGACGATGACCAGGACCACGGAGGTCATGATCGCGCCGACGGCGTTGATGGCGCGCCTGTGGTGGATGTGGATCCGCTCGGCGGCCGGGGTGTCGGGCGAGTCGAGTTCCTGCTTCCAGTGCCGGACCATGCCCGCCTGGGAGAGGGTGAAGGAGACGAAGACGCCGATGATGTAGAGCTGGATGAGGCGGGTCAGCTCCGCGTCGAAGGCGACGATGAGGGCGATGGCGGCGAGCGCCAGCAGCACGACGCCGTTGGAGTAGACGAGCCGGTCGCCGCGGTTGAAGAGTTGGCGCGGCGCGAACCGGTCCTTGGCCAGGATCGAGGCGAGCATCGGGAAGCCGTTGAAGGCGGTGTTCGCGGCGAGTACGAGCACGCTCGCGGTGACGGCCTGGAGCAGGTAGAAGAGGAAGTGCCAGCTGCCGAAGGTGGCGCGGCCGATCTGCGCGAGGGCGGTGGAGGTGGGCGTACCGGGGGGCAGGCCCAGCTCGGTCGGGCTCGCGGCCACGTGCACCTCGTAGACCATGGCGAGGATGGTGATCCCGCTGAACATGGTGACCGCCAGGGCGCCCATCACGGCCAGTGTGGTCGCCGCGTTCCTGCTCTTGGGCTTCTGGAAGGCGGGTACGCCGTTGCTGATGGCCTCGACGCCGGTCAGCGCCGTGCAGCCGGAGGCGAAGGCGCGCAGCGCGAGCAGCACCAGCGCGAGTCCGGTGTAGGTTCCGGCCGCGGTGATCGGCAGGTCGGCGGACTCGGAGCGGATGGAGTCCCCGGTCGCCATGCGGACGGCGGCGACGGCGAACATCAGGTAGATGACGAGGACGAAGCCGTAGGTAGGGATCGCGAAGAGCCGCCCCGACTCCCGTACGCCGCGCAGGTTCACCAGGGTGAGCAGCACCACGAAGCCCACCGACATGCCGACTGCGTGGTCCGTGAGGGCGGGGATGGCGGAGGTGATGGCGGCGACGCCGGAGACCACGGAGACGGCGACGGTCATGACGTAGTCGACGAGCAGTGCGCTCGCGGCGGTCAGCGCGGCAGTCTCGCCGAGGTTCTTGGAGCTGACGATGTAGGCGCCGCCGCCGCCGGGATAGGCGTGGCAGGTCTGCCGGTACGAGGCGACGACCACCACCAGCAGGAAGACGATGGCGGCGGCCGCGTACCAGGCGAGGTGCAGGAGCGCGACGCCGCCGAGAGCCAGGATCAGCAGGATCTCCTCGGTGGCGTAGGCCACGGAGGAGAGCGGGTCGCTGCAGAAGATCGGGAGCGCGAGCCGTTTGGGCAACAGGGTCTCGCCCAGCCGGGCGGTGTCGAGCGGTTCACCTACCAGCACGCGTTTCAGATTGATGCGCCTCATTCAGGCATGATCGTCCATTTTGTCGCGAATCCAGGGCCTATGCCGCCTGTGTCACTCCGCCGAGTTCCTCGGCCCGGTGGGCCAGCCACAGGTCGTGGCGGGCGCTCGGCGACTGCAGGAGCGAGCGCTCCAGCAAGGCCTCGATCCGGCTCAGCCGCTTGCGGGTCCCGGGCACCGAGATGCCGAGGGCGGCGGCCGTCGGGGCCAGGTGCGCGTCGTGCTCCAGCCAGGCCCGTACGGTCTCGCGCGCACCCGGCGGCGCGTCCGGCCCGGCCAGCGGCGCCAGATGGGCGCGGGCCCACGCCACGAGCGCGGGATCGCGCAGTACGCCGTCCAGCGCGCCCGCGGCCGCCGGCCCGGCGGCTCCCGGCTCGCCCGGGGTCAGGCGCAGCGCGAGCGAGAGGGTCGCCTGGTCGGCCAGGCGCCCGAGGTCGAGGCCGAGGACCGTTTCGACCAGGCGGAGCCGGGTGGCCAGGGTGTTGCGGTGGATCTTCAACAGCCGGGTGGCGTGCGAGGTGAAGTTCAGCCAGGCGTGGGCGGTGGCCCGAAGCTCCTGCGGGCCGGGGTCCTGGGGCCGCCGGGGCTCGTACGCGTACAGGGGCGCGAGCAGCGCCTCGGCCCAGCCGGCCCCGGCCTCGTGCGCGGCCAGCTCCAGTTCGGGGGCCGCCCCGAAGCGGGCGTGGCGGCGGCAGCGGCCGCGCGCGACGGCCAGCGCGTGGAAGGCCTGGGTGTAGGCACCGGGCGCCTGACGCAGGCAGCTCTCCGCGCTGACCCCCACCACGCAGTCGGGGGCCACCCCCACCAGCGCCTCGGCGAGGGGATCGTGTCCGGCCGAGGTCGCGACCAGATCGGTCGGCACCAGCACGATGAGGTGGCGGACGTAGACCGGGCACCGCACGATCCAGGCCCGCCCGCCCGTCAGCTCCTCGAACAGCCGGGTGACCGCGGCCCGCTGTCCGGTCCGGCACTCGACGACGTACATCCGCATCGGGTCGGGCAGCGAGGGCCCGAGCGTCTCGGCGATCTGCCGGGCGGTGGAGAGCCGGCCGTTCATCATCAGGTGCAGCACGGCCTCGCGGGCCCGCGATTCGGCGAGCCCCGCCCGCGCCTCGCGCCGCCCGGCCTCCTCCGCGCCCAGCACCAGGGCCAGCGGTACGGCGGCGTCCGCGAGCAGCGCGGGCACCCCCGGGTGGTGCGGCAGTTCCACCACGGCGGCCAGCGCGCGGCCCCCGTCCAGCGCGAACAGCAGCGCGGCCGAGCCGGTGTCCCGCAGCACGGCCGACCGTGCGCCGCGGGCCGACAGTTCGGCGGCCGCGCGCACCGCGAGCTCCGGACCCCGCGGCTGCGCGGTGTCGAGCACCGCGGTCCAGCCGCCGATCCGGGCGGCGAGCCACTCCAGCAGCGCCGCCGAACCACCGGTGTGGGCGAGGCGGTGCAGCCGGAGGATGTCGTCGGACCGGGACCAGGGCGCGGACGCGGGCGGCGGGGTGGGGCTGTGCGGAATGGGATGTTCCCTTCGGCGCGGGGCAGCGCCGCATTCAACCACCCGCCGCACACTGTGCGCTGTGAAACCCGTCTCGCCGGCTCACTGGGCAGGGCGAATCCTGCCAACAGGCTGTCGGGTGCGTAGGTTTGACCCTGAGCGGCGGGGCCCCGGCGCCGGCCGTTTCGACGGAGCACGGGGGAAGTACCGGGACCCTGCCGCCTTGCCCACGCGCCGCCGCGACGCCCCCGACCGCGGCTCACATCTTGGCGGCGGCGCTGCGGATGGCCTCACGGATGCGGAAGTAGGTCCCGCAGCGGCAGATGTTGGCGATGGCGTCGATGTCCGCGTCGGTGGGCTCGCTGGTCCGCTTGAGCAGGGCGACGGCGGCCATGATCTGGCCGGGCTGGCAGAAACCGCACTGGGAGACGTCCTGTTCGAGCCAGGCTTCCTGCACCGGGTGCAGATCGTCCCCGTTCGCCAGGCCTTCGATGGTGGTCACCGACTTCCCGGCGCACGCGGAGACGGGCACCACGCACGGGCGGACGTCCGTGCCGTCGAGGTGGCTGGTGCAGGCTTTGCAGACGTCCACCCCGCAGCCGTACTTGGGGCCGGTGACGCCCAGCATGTCGCGGAGCACCCACAGCAGGGGCAGGTTGTCGGGCGCGTCCACGGTGACGCTCTGCCCGTTGACGGTGAAGGTGTGCGAGGGCACGGCGAACTCCAGCGGTTAGCGCGGGTAGGGGGTGAAGTCGACGTCGAAGTCGAGGGGGAAGCTGCGCGGCTTGGATCCGGTGGCCCGGGCCCAGGCGTTGGCGATGGCGCCCACGGCGGCGGGGAGCCCCAGTTCGCCCGCGCCGCCCGGCTCGGTGCCGGTGGCCGGGAGCACGAAGACCTTGACCTCGCGCGGGGTGTCCCGCTGCTTCGCCCAGTGGAACTGGCTGTAACTGCCTTCCAGCGGCAGCCCCTTGTCCAGGTGCAGCCCGGCCCGCAGGGTGGTGGAGATGGCGTCGGTCAGGCCGCCGATCATCTGGGCCTCCAGTCCGCGCGGGTTGACGGGCAGGCCGACGTCCACCGCGATGACCGCCTTCGTGACGCGGACGTGCTCCGGGTCCCGGGTGTCGATCTCGACCAGGCAGGCGGTGCGGGACTTGTACTCCTCGTGGAAGGCGATGCCCTGCGCGCAGCCGGCCGGCAGGGTCCGACCCCACTCCCCCTCCGTGGCCACCTTGTCGAGCACCGCCCGCTGCGCGTTGGTCTTCAGGAAGGCCCGCCGGAAGGCATACGGGTCCTTGCCGGTCCGCGCCGCGAGCTCGTCGACCACGATCTCCTCGGCGCCCCGGGTGTTGGCGGAGTACACGGAGCGCCAGGAGCCGGTGGGGATGCCGGTCGGCACCTCGGAGAGCAGCTGGGTGGTGAGCCCGAAGTTGTACGGGGACTTGATGGTGGTGAGGAACAGCGTCTGGGCGAGGGTGGCGTTGCCGATGCCGAGCGGGAGACTCGCGGCGGTGGCGGTGATGATCTCGCCGAGCCCGTGCCGGAAGTCGGTCTCGGCGGCGGCGACCCGGTGCTCGAAGCTCAGCACCTCGCCGAGCGCGTAGGTGGCGCGGATCTTGTGGTGGGTGGCGGGGCGCATCCGGCCGTGCCGGGTGTCGTCCACACGGGTCCACATCAGCCGGACCGGGCGGCGGCAGGCCTTGGAGACGCGGGCGGCCTCCAGGGCGGCGTCGAAGAAGAGCCGCCGCCCGAAGGAGCCGCCGGCCTGGACCACGTGCACGGTGACCTTGTCGAGGGGCAGCCCGAGATCGGCGGCGATGGTCTCCCGGGCCACGATCGGGGACTTGAGCCCGGACCAGATCTCGGCGCGGTCCTCGCGTACGTCGGCGACCGCCGAGTTGGTCTCCATCGGGGCGTGGCTGACGAAGGCGAAGTCGAACTCGGCGTCCACGTACGGGGTGAGCAGCGGCGGCACCAGCAGCGGCGGGGTCGCGGCGCGCAGCTTCGTACGGATCTCGGCGTCGGAGAGCCGGTCCGCGGGGCCGGGGCCCCAGGTGACCTGGAGGGCCGCCTTCGCGTCGAGGGCCTGGCCGAAGGTCTCGGCGACGACGGCGACCCCGGTCGGGATGGTGACCACGTGCAGGACGCCGGGCATGGCGCGGACCGCGGCGAGGTTCTCGACGGAGCGGACGCTGCCGCCGAGCGAGGGCGGGCGGCGCACCACGCAGGGCTTGGCCCCGGGGACGTCGAGGTCGAGGGTGTAGCGCTGGGCGCCGGTGACCATGGCGCGGGCGTCGATCCTGCTGGTCGGCTTGCCGACGAGGGCGTGCTTCGCCGGCTGTTTGGGGGTGGCGCCGAGGACGACGAGCGCCGGGTCGGCGGCGGCCGCGGCGAGGGAGCCGTAGTCCGCGGTGCGGCCGTCGGGGGCGCGGACGGCTCCGCCGGCGGTGGTCAGGGCGCCCGCCGAGAGGCCCCAGCGACGGGCGGCGGCCGCGACCAGGCGGGCCCGGGCGGTGGCGGCGGTCTGCCGGACCGGACCGTAGAGGGAGCGTATGGAGTTGGAGGAGCCGGTGAGCTGGTTGAACAGCAACTCGGGTCGGGCGTCGTCGAGTTCCACGCGTACGCGATCGAGCGGGGCGTCCAGCTCCTCCGCGACGAGCATCGCGACGGCCGTGGTGAGGCCCTGGCCGACCTCCTCGCGGGGCAGCCGGAAGCGGATGGTGCCGTCGGCCTCGACGGCGAGCGCGAGCAGGGCGGAGGTGGGCGCGCCCGCCAGGATGAACAGGTCGCCCAGGTCCACCAGGTCGGCGATGGCGGGCAGGGTCGGGATCGCGGCGTGGGCGGCCTGGGGGGGCGAGGGCGTCGGCCCCGGCCCGGGTGACGAGGGCGAGGGTCGGCGCCGCGACGAGGTAGGTGAGGAAGGAGCGGCGGCTCTGCCCGGTCATGTCTGTGTGTCCCCACCCTGCGCGGGTCCGCCCGCGCGGACCTCCCCCAACCAGTTACCGACACGTAGGGTAGCCATCGGCGCGTGGTCTTTGGAAGGCGGTGGCGGAGTCCTTCGTTCGGGGGGCTTCGGAACCGTCGTGTTGATCCGGCTCTCACGCAAGTGGAAGGGGACACACGTCTCGTACACCTCGGCCGTACGAGCGAGCGCCCGCCACCCCGGGGCCGGTTTCCGGCCGTGCGTGCGTATGGCTCCCGGGCGGCGCCGGGAGGGTTTCCACAAGCGTGTCGAGCCCCGGCGCGACAAGGGGCGTGCGGGGCGTGTCGGCCTGGCCGGAAACATTCGTACGGCCGGGGAGGGCCGGGAGGCCTTTGACATATGCCCGGAGCAAGGACGCTACGGATGTTGCCAAACGCCTTACAGGCCCTCGCTGCCTGTGCAACAGTCGTTACCGGTCCTTCCTTCAGACTTGGCCGTGCCGCGCCTGTATCGGAGTTCTCATGCCGTCCCACCTGTTCGCGGACCGTCCCGCGCAGCCGCCCGAGCCGGGGTCGGTGGACGCGCTGATCTCCCAGACCCGCAGACTCCGGGGAGAAGTGGACGCGGTCCGCCGCGACACCGTCGTGGACGACGACGACGCCCAGGGCCGCTGGCAGCGCGCACTGTGCGATCTCGCCGTCCACCACCTCGACGACCTGGGCGAGCACCTCGGCCAGCTCAAGGAGGGCCTGCCGCCGGCGCCCGAGACCGTCGAACTCCCGCAGGCCGCGCCCGAGTCCGGCGCCGAGGCACAGCAGACGCGGGTCGGCAGCGCCGAGTGGAACCTGCTGACCGACGAGGTCAGCTGGTCCGACGAGCTCTTCCAGATCTTCGGGCGCTCCCCGGAGGCGGGCGCGCTCCCCCTCGACGAACTGGGGTCGACCCTCTTCTCCGAAGACCAGCCGCTGCTGACCGCGATGGTCACCGCGTGTCTGGTGGACGGCAAGCCGATAGACGGCGAGTTCCGCATCGTCCGGGCCGACGGCCGGGTCCGGACGCTGCACATGAGGGGCGAGCCGGTACTCGACTCCGACGGCTGCACGGCCTCCATGTGGGCCGTACTGCGGGACGTGAGTGAGCTGCGCCGGAGCCAGCGGGCGGTGCGCGAGTCCCGTGACTCGCTGCAGCGCCGGCGGGAGATCGCGCAGACCGAGCGCCGGCTGGCGGTCGAGCTGCAGGAAGCCGTGCTCCCCCCGTGGCGCGGCTCCCTGCGGTTCCCGCACGACAGCAGCGGCGCGCTGGACGTGGCCGCGCACTACCTGCCCTCCGCGACCAGCGCGCTGATCGGCGGGGACTGGTACGACGCACTCCACCTCCCCGACGGACAGTCGATGCTGACGGTCGGCGACCTGACGGGCCACGGGGTGACCGCCACCTCCGGGATGGCGATGATGCTCGGCGCCCTGCGCGGGATGGCCATGGCCGGCATCGAGCCCGGCCCGCTGATGGGCTGGCTCAACCAGCTGCTGGAGACCTCCGTACAGCCGGCCCTGGGGTCGGCTGTTTGCTGTCGCTACGATCCCGCGCGCCGGGTTCTGTCCTGGGCGCAGGCGGGCCACCCGGCCCCGCTCCTCTTCCGCCGCGGCACCGGCAGGTCGCTGCTGCCTCCGGAGGGCGTGCTGCTGGGGGCGACCTCCGGGGCAACGTACGGGCAGGCCGAGGAACGGCTCGAGGTGGGCGACGTGCTCGTGCTGCACACGGACGGACTGACCCCGCGCAGCATCGAGTTCAGCCGGGCGGACGGGACCGAGCGGCTGCTGGCGCTCGCGCCGCGGTTCTCGGCGGCGCGGTCGGCGCAGGAGTGCGTGCGCCTGGTGATCGGGGAGTTCGGCGAGGGAGAGCGTGAGGACGACGCCTGCGTGCTGGTGGCCCGGATCGGCGCATAGGACCCGGCTCGCGGCTGCCGCTGCCGCTGCCGCCGTTCGGTACTTCTGGGGCCGCGCCGGAAGGCGCGGCCTTGCTCGTCTCCGTGCGGTTGCCGATGCGGACCCGTACGAGCCGTCCCCTATACGGGGCGCGGCGCCGCCGGGCCGGTCGGGAGGACCACCTTGATCTCCTCGCGCAGGTCCTCGACGCGCGCGCAGCCCGCGTACTGGCCGGTGAGCCGGTACATCTCGCGCAGCCGGTCCCATGTCCGGTGCGAGGAGGTCTCGTTCATCGACACCAGGGCGAGGCGGGCGTAGCGGTCGGCCTGCTCGGGATCATCCGCGATGAAGCAGGCCGACGCCATCGAGATGTAGTCGAAGATCTGCGAGCGCTGGTGCCCGTTCGCGCGCAGCCTCAGGGCCTCCTTCGCGTGCCTCTGGGCGATCGGCGCGGCCGAGGCGTCGTGGTCGGCGAGGGTACGGAAGGCCAGCGCCTGCATGCCGTGCAGGTCGGCCTCGTCGAAGTGCTGCATCCAGGACGGCGGCGGCACGTCCCCCTTGTCCGACACGAACAGGTCCTCCGCCTCCCCCAGGGTCCGGCGCATGGCCTGGCCCTTGCCCAGCGCGGCCTGCGCCCAGGCTTCGATGGTGTGCAGCATGGCGCGGGTCCGGGGCAGGGTCTGCTCGCCGGAGCCGGACCTCGCCAGCTTCATCAGGTCCAGGGCCTCGTGCGGTTTGCCCAGGTGGACCATCTGGCGGGCGGCCCGGGAGAGCGCCTCCCCGGCGCGCGGCCGGTCGCCGCCCTCGCGGGCCGCGTGCGCGGCGATGACGAAGTACTTCTGCGCCGTCGGCTCCAGGCCGACGTCGTGGGACATCCAGCCGGCCAGCACCGCGAGGTTGGCCGCCACCCCCCACAGCCTGCTCTGGAGGTGGTCGGGGTGGTGGTACGCCAGCATGCCGCCGACCTCGTTGAGCTGCCCGACCACGGCTTTGCGCTGGAGTCCGCCGCCTCTGGAGGCGTCCCAGGCGCGGAAGACCTCCACCGAGTGCTCCAGCGCTTCGATCTCCTGGGAGCCGATCGGCGCTGCCTCGTAGCGGTCGTAGGCGGCGGGGTCGGCCTGGAAGGAATCGCCGAAGCGCCGGGCCTCGCCGGTGGGGGTGGGGTCGGTGTGGAGCCAGTCGTACATGGCATTGCTGAGGGCTGAGCCGGCGGTGAGCGCGGCGCCCGCGCCCATCAGGCCGCGACGGTTGAGCATGAGGTCCATTCCCGTGAATTCGGTGAGGACCGCGGCTGTGCGTTCGGGCGCCCAGGGCATTCCGTCGGGGTTCTCCTTCGCCCCGTCCGGCTGCCTTTTGGAGGTGCGCCGCTGCCGTACGAACCCGAGGTCCTCGATGGTCACGACACGACCGAGCCGCTCGGTGAACAGTGCTGCCAGTACCGTGGGCACCGGTTCGCGCGGGGTCTCCCCCATGTCGATCCAGCGCCGCACCCGCGAGGTGTCGGTGGCCAGTTGGTGGTGGCCCATGGAGGCCGCCTGCCGGTTGACCATCCTCGCCAGTTCGCCCTTCGACCAGCCGGCCAGGCCGAACAAGTCGTTCAGACGGGTGTTTGGTCCTTTGCTCACGTCAAGCCCCCAGGTTCTCGGCTGAGTTGACAGTAGCCCCCCGTCAGATGCCGAGCGACTATTCGCCAGGGTTCGCCAGGGTCCGCTCGATGGTCCGCCACCCACGGCCGGGTGTCAGGTAGGAATGCGCCTCCCCGACCCGGTCACCGGCGGAACTCCCCAGGGTGAAGCACGGGATCCGGCGGGGCGGCGTACGCAACTCGTCGGCGCACGAAGGGATCCGTAAAGCCATGTACGCAGCAACGACCTCCGTGTCCGCCCCGGTCCGGCCGCACCGCACGCTTCAGGCGGGCGGCGGCGCCTACCTCGAACCCGGCCGCCCCGCGGCAGCGGCGCCGGGCGCCGTACGGGCGCGGCGGATGCCGGGTACCGGAACGCAGCCGCCCAGCGGAAGAATCGACCTGTCGGGGCCGCAGGGGGCGCAGTTGCGCACCGCGCTCGCCTCGGTACAGCGGATCTGCCCGGAGTTCGCGCCCGTCCAGGTGCTGCGGCGCAGCGGCCGCTCGGTGCTGTTGGTGGGAACGACCGGGCGGATGACCGCCGTCGCGAAGGTTTTACTGGACCACTCGCCCGAGTGGCGCGAGCGGTACCGGCACGAAATAGCTACGTACCGGGCGTTCGTCCGGCACCGCCCGCCGGTCCGGGTGCCGCGGCTGATCGCCGCCGACCCCGAGAACTGCACGCTGGTGGTCGAGCGGATGGCGGGCCGGGTCGCGGCGCTGCAGCGGCACCCTGTGGAGGCCCCGCCGCGGGCCGATCTGCGGGCGGCGCTGGGCGCGGTGCGCCAGGTGAACGGCTGGCGGCCGGCGGAGGAGCTGTTCGGGCGGCCGCTGAACTACGGTCGGCGGATCGCCCGGGACTACGAGCTGGGGCTGCTGACCGACCGGGACCTCGGTGACCTGCAGAAGCTGCTGCACGGTGTGAAGCTGTCCGGCACCCCGTGGCAGTTCAACCACGGCGACGCGCTGCTGTCGAACCTGCTGCTGTCCCCGGCCGGGCCGGTGCTGCTCGACTGGGAGCACGCCGGGTGGTACCTGCCGGGCTACGACCTGGCCACCCTGTGGACGGTACTGGGAGATGCCCCGGCCGCCCGTGCGCAGATCAGCCGCCTGGCCCAGGCGGCCGGGCCGGCCGCACGGGACGCCTTCCTGGTCAACCTGATGCTGGTGCTGACCCGGGAGATCCGGATGTCCGAGACGGCGGTGCAGCGTTCGATGCTGGCGACCGCCCCGACCCAGCCGCTGCCGTCGGGCGCGCTGTCCTCCGGTGAGGAGCAGCGGCTGCTGCTGCGCCGCCTGCACGACGACGCGGGCATGGCCCGTAGAGCGGTACGCGCGGCCGTGGGCACGCGCTGACTCCGGCAGGCGAAATCCCGTGGTTCCCGCACCTGGTGCGTGGGCCACGGGATTTCTTGCGTCGGGGCCGGGGCGGCGGGCGCGTTCACAACCGGTGCGTATGCCTTGACTTCACATGATCCCCCGAACACCTTTTCTGACTCGGCATCAGAACACCGGCCATCCCCTTTCCTCCCTCTCCGCTGGAGCCTGCCCATGACCGCGAGCCCCGCCTCCACTGCCGGATCCGCCCCGCACCCCGACGGCGACGACCTCAGCGAACTCCCCTCCCGGCGGACGGTCCTCGCCGGGGCGGGGGCCGGGGTGCTGGCCGCCACCGTCCTGCCGTCCGCCGTCGCGCGCGCCGCCGACGGAGCCCCGCTCGGCGAGTACGACGTCGTCGTGGTGGGTTCCGGGGCCTCCGGGATGACCGCCGCGCTCACTGCCGCCAAGCGGGGCCTGAGCGTGCTCGTGGTCGAGAAGGCCCCGACCTTCGGCGGATCGGCCGCCCGCTCGGGCGCCGGGATCTGGCTGCCGAACAACTCGGTGATCCTGGCCGCGGGGGTGCCCGACACCCCCGCGAAGGCGGCGACGTACCTCTCGGCCGTCGTGGGCCCCGGCGTACCGGCGGACCGGCAGGCGGCCTTCCTCGCCAACGGGCCGCGGATGCTGGACTTGGTGATGGCCGGCAGTCCGCTGCGGTTCCGGTTCATGGACGGGTACAGCGACTACTACCCGAACCTGCCCGGCGGGCTGCCGGGCGGCCGCTCCATCGAGCCGGACCAGATCGACGGCAACATCCTCGGCGCCGAACTCGCCCGCCTGAACCCGGCGTACATGCCGGTGCCGGCCGGGATGGTGGTGTTCAGCCAGGACTACAAGTGGCTCAACCTCGCGGCCGTCAACGCCAAGGGGCTCGCGGTGTCCACCGAATGCCTGGCCCGCGGCACGCAGGCCGCACTGTGCGGGCAGAAACCGCTGACGATGGGCCAGGCCCTGGCGGCGGGGCTGCGTGCCGGGCTGATGCGGGCCGGGGTTCCGGTGTGGCTGAACAGCCCGCTCGTGGACCTGGTCCAGGAGGGCGGCGCGGTCACGGGCGTCGTGGTGGAGAAGCAGGGCGTACGGGGTGTCGTACGGGCCCGCAAGGGTGTCGTCATCGGTTCGGGCGGCTTCGAGCACAACGCCGAGATGCGGGCCCAGTACCAGCAGCAGCCGATCGGCACCCAGTGGTCGGTGGGCGCGAAGGAGAACACGGGGGACGGCATCCGGGCCGGCCAACGCGCGGGTGCGGCGGTGGCGTTGATGGAGGACGCGTGGTGGGGTCCGTCGATCCCGCTGCCGGGAGAGCCGTACTTCTGCCTGGCCGAGCGGACCCTGCCCGGCGGCCTGATCGTCAACGGTGCGGGCGCGCGGTTCGTCAACGAGGCCGCACCGTACAGCGATGTGGTGCACGTGATGTACGAGAAGGACCGGGGCTCGGCCGGCTCGCACATCCCGGCCTGGCTGATCGTGGATCAGAACTACCGCAACAAGTACCTGTTCAAGGACATCCTGCCGACGATCGTCTTCCCCGACTCCTGGTACGAGGCGGGCGCGGCGAAGAAGGCGTGGACCTGGGACGCGCTGGCGGGCCAGATCGGGGTGCCGGCGGGCGCCCTGCGGGCGACGCTGGGCCGGTTCAACGCGCAGGCCTGGAACGGCACCGACCCCGACTTCCACCGGGGCGACACGGCGTACGACCACTACTACACGGACCCGGGGGTGGCGCCGAACTCGTGCCTGGCCCCGATCTGGGCGCCGCCGTTCTACGCGTTCAAGATCGTGCCGGGTGACCTGGGCACGAAGGGCGGCATCGTGACGGACGCGCGGGCCCGGGCGCTGCGGGCCGACGGCTCGGTGATCCGGGGCCTGTGGGCGGCGGGCAACGCGAGCGCGGCGGTGATGGGCCACAGCTACGCGGGGGCCGGATCGACGATCGGCCCCGCGATGACGTTCGGCTACGTGGCGGCGAACGACATCGCGGACGCGTGACGTGTCGGGAGTGAGGTTCAGCCCTGCTGGAAGAGCTCGGCGGGCAGCGGCTTCAGCAGCGCGTACAGATCATCGGTGATCGGCCGGTCCCAGCTGGCGATGGTGACGAGCACGTTGTCGCTGCGGTCGAACTGGACGCAGGAGATCCGGGACTCGGACAGCTTGACCTTCCGGACGATGAGGAGGTTGTCGCCCTGCATGACGGGGCAGTCCTCGCCGCCGGTGACCTCGACGTCCTCGTCGTTCTCGAGGGCGTCGAGGAGCTGGGCCACCTCGAAGGGCACCTGGCCCTCGGAGAGGTCGCGGGCCGGGGAGCCCTCGGGGAGGTTGCCGATGATCATCGCGGGGCCGCGTCCGCCGAACAGGTCGTAGCGGAGGAAGACACCCTGACAGCTGCCGTCGGGCGCGGGCAGCAGCCCGGCCCCGAGATTGCCCGGCCAGTCCCCCGGGTCCATGGCCAGGACGTCGAAGTCCGGGCCGGCGGGTGTGGCGGCGCGGTGGCGGCGGAGGAAGGACATGCCGCCATGGTACGTGGCCCCCCGCCATTACCGGCCCCTGACCCCTCGCAACCGGCCGGTGGGCGTGCGACTAGACGGGCGGGACGAGGGTGAACCAGTGGGGCAGGAGGGACGCGTCGCCCCGGACCCTCAGGGCCGTCGGCGGGATGCGGTGCCAGAGGAACAGGCACAGGTCCGAGGCGGTGCCCGCGGCCTCCACGGACCTCGGGGAGGCCGGACGGGGGTCACGGTCGGGACCGGGGTCACGGTCGCGGTCGCGGTCACGGTCGGGGTCACGGTCGCGGTCGGGGTCGCGGTCGGGGTCGGGGTCGGGGTCGGGGTCGGGGTCGGGGTCGGGGTCGGGATCACGGTCGGGGTCGGGATCACGGTCGGGGTCCGCCCGCACCGCATCCGGGGTGAACACCACCGTCCAGGACCCGGGGCCGTCCGTCCGCCGGAGGTGGTACCGCTCCCCCGAGCCCGCCGGGGCCGAGGCCCACGCACGCCGCGCCGGGGCGGCGGTGCACCGCCAGCTCGATCAGCTGCATCCGCAGCCAGAAACCGGAGGTCTGCTCCGCCGACCAGGTCCACACCGGTGCCTGTGGCCCCAGCTCACCCAGCAGCCCCGCCAGATCGCGGGCGCCCTCCGCGAACCAGTCGGTGAGCGTCCGCGGCACCGGCCCGAGGTTCGGCGCCCGGTCCGGCATCGGCCAGGCCGCCCGCTGCGCCGGGTCGGCCGGGAGCCCGTACAGGGTTGCGCCACGAGGTCGCCGACCGACCACCCCGGGCAGGACGGCACGAGCGGCGCCGGCCCGCCCGCGGCTTCGGCGAGCGCCCGCTGGATCGCCTTCTCGAACGCCACCGTCTCGGTCCGGAAGCGGGCGAGCCGCGCCATGTGGTCCATGCGGGTCAGCGTGCCCCCGGCTCGCTGCGGTCTATCACCTTGGGCTACGGGCGAACGCCTCCAGCGCCTCGGGGAGGCCGGTGCGGTCCGTGCCGAGTTTGCGGCAGATCGAGGACAGCTCCGGGCCGGACACCGCCGCGTCGCCGTCGGCCGCCTGCCGCGCCAGGCCCGCCTCCTGTGCCGTGAGCCCGTCCTGCCAGGTGCTCCCGCACGGTACGCCGCCGCCCAGCGAGAGCAGGGCGTCCACCGCGCTGCGCTCCAGGCCGTCGGCCCCGCAGTCGCGCGCCGTCACTGCTGCCCGCGTGAGCAGATCCGTGTCACCCAGCTCGGTGCCCAGCGCGGCCAGGGCGAGCGCGAGCTCGTACCCCGCGGGTGAGGCGGACAGCAGGGACACCGCCTCCGTCAGCAGCGCCACCCGGTCTCGCGGGGGCGCGACCTCCGCCGCGACCCGTAGCGCCTGGCCGATGCCCGAGGGGGCGCCGAAGGCCCGCGCCCGCCGGACCGCGTCGGCGGCCAGGGTGCGCGCCCGCACCGGGTCGTCGGCCGCCAGTGCCCGCGCCTGGTGCAGCTGCCACGGGCACCAGGACGGGTTCTGGATCCCGCGACGGGTCAACCGGCGCTCGACGGAGTCGAGTTCGGCGACGGCGGCCTTCGTCTGCCCGCGCGCCAGGAGCAGTTCGGCGTACACGGTCTGCGAATCGGGGAAGACGACGGCCGCCGGGAAGGGTTCCTGGTACTCGTGTTCCCGCGCCAGTTCCCACGCCTCGTCCACCCGGCCCCGCGCGAGCAAGGTGGTGACCAGGATGGCTATGGCGTACCAGTGCACCGGTGTACGCCGCCCGACGCGCTCGGCGAGCCGCAGGCCCGCCCGGGCCAGCTCCTCGGCCTCCACCAGGCGCCCGCGCCGGTAGCGGATGTACGCGCGCAGGCTGTACGCGAAGGACAGGTGCGCCCCGCGCCAGCCCTGCCGCTCGAACTCGGCGGTGCCCGCCTCGAACAGCTCCTCGGCCCGGCCGGGCCGGTCAGCGTACACGTGCACCATCGCGGTCAGTACGGGGACCTCGAAGCCCCGGTCCTCGTACGCCCAGCCGAACTCGGCGGCGAGCGCCCGGCGGGCGTGGTGCAGGACCACGTCCACCGGCTCCCCGCGCAGGCAGGCGTCCCAGGCGCGCAGCCCGATGACGTACCGCTCGGTCAGGTCGCGCCCGGTCAGCCGGTCGGCGAGCCTGGCCAGCCGCCGCGAGCGCGCCGGGGAGTCGGGCTCGGCGGCGTTGAAGGCGTCCCACATGAACTGCTCGGACTGGAGCCGGAGTCGGGCGCGCACGTCCTGGGTGTGCGGGATCTCCCGGGCGAGCGCTTCCGAGGCCTCGGCGAGGCGGTCGCTGTGCGCGAGCACCTGCGCGAGGCGGATCACGATGCCCTGGCGCAGGGCGGGGTCGTCGAAGGGTTCGGCGAGCGCGGCCCGCAGGTGGTTCACGGTGTTGGCGGGCTCGGTGAGCAGGGAGGCGCAGCCGAGCTCGTACAGCACGGCGGCGCGTTCGCCGAAGTCCGGTGGTTCGCGCAGGGCGCGGGCGAGTTGGCGGCGGGCGGCGTCGGGGGCGCCGGCGCGCAGGTTCTCGGCGGCGGCCTCGCGCAGGGTCCGTACCACCCAGGGGTCGCTTTCGGGGTGGGTCTCCAGCAGGTGCCGGGCGGCCGCGGAGGGGCCGAGTCCGGCGTCGATGACGGCAGCGGCGGCGTTTCCGTGCAGGGCGACCCGCAGGGCGTCGGGGATGGCCCGGTGGATGCCGGTGGCGATGAGGGGGTGTACGAACTCCAGGCCGTCCTGGGCCGGTTCACCGGGTCCGGACAGGATGCGGGCGTCGCGCAGCCGTGCGGTGGCGACGACCGCCTCCTCGGCGGTGAGCCCCGCGACCCGGGCGGCGAGGTCCTGCGGGATGGCGGTGCCGAGCACGGCGCAGGCCCAGGCGAGGCGGACGGTGGAGGGGCCCAGGCTGTGGAGGCGGGCGACGAGGCCGCTGCCGCGCTGGGCGGCGGCGAGGTCGCGCAGCAGCGGGGCGCTGGCCGAGGTGGGCGCGAGCCCCTTGTCCCGTACTTTCGCGGTGAGTTCGACGGTTTCGAAGGGGTTGCCGGTGGTGACGGCCCAGGCCTCCCGGCAGAAGGCGGCGTCGGCGTGCTCGCCGACGGCCTCGCGGACCAGGGTGCGGACGGCGTCCTCGGTGAGCGGCGCCAGGCTCAGCGGGCGGTGTCCGGCGCGGCCGGGCAGCGTACGGAAGGCCTCGGCGTGCGCGGGCAGTTCGTCGGGGCGGTAGGCGACGACGAGGAGCAGCGGGAGGTGTTCGGCGCGCGGGGCGAAGGCGGCGAGCCAGCCGAGGGATTCGGGGTCGGCCCAGTGGGCGTCGTCGAGGACGAGGGCGACGGGGGCGCGCTGCACGATGAGGTGGGTCAGGACCCAGTCGAGTCCGTCGCGCAGGCCCTGGGGGTCGGGCGGGGCGCCCTGTTCGGGGGCGCACAGGCCGAGGGCGGGGCCGACGATGGAGTACCAGCTGCCGAGGACGGCGCGCAGTTCCTCGTCGGTGGCGCCGGCCAGTTGGGGCTGGATGAGCTGGCGGGCGACGTGGAAGGGCTGGTTCTGCTCCTGTTCGCCGCCGCGGGCGGCGAGGACGGTGCAGGCCTTGGCGTGGGAGCGGCGGCGGACTTCGGCGAGGAGGGTGGTCTTGCCGAGGCCGGCCGGCCCGGAGAAGGCCAGCAGGGCTCCGTCGGCGTCGGGACCGGTGAGCTGTTCCAGGGCCTCGTCCACGGTGGCGAGTTCCGACTCGCGTTCCAACATCGCGCGCCGTATGCGGGTCCGGCGGTCCGTCATGGCTGGTACCCCCCAGGCCGGTTCGGGGGATCAGCGTACGCCCGCGCACTGCGCGGGGCAGCCCGCTGCGGGAAAGAATCCGATCTTCTTCTTGCGGGCACCGCGGCGCGGGTACAGGGCTGCGCGCCCGCATCCGCTCCACCGACAGCGGCCACCGGGCCGCGATGACCAGCCGCACCCGGCGGCCCCGGCTCAGCCGTCGTCGTAGAGCCGCCGGTGCCACCAGGCGTACGGGTTGCCGCTCCAGTCCGCCCAGTGCGCGGCCCGCGGATCCGGGTCGGGAAGGGTCCGGCGGCGGAACTCCGCGTCCAGCCGGGCCAGTACGCCGCCCAGGGCGACCCGGGCGCCGGGCGGCAGGGCCCGGTACGCGTCGGCCAGCTCGTCCCGGACCACGGCCACGTCGTCGCGCGCGCAGCCGGGGCAGGCCGGGCACTCCGAGGCGACCGGTCGCAGCCGGTCGCCGGGGCGGTCCAGGAAGGCCCGGTACGCCACCAGCAGGCTCAGGAGGTCGGCCGCGCCCTCGTGGGCCAGCGCCCAGTGGGCTTCCGCGCTCGCGGCGGGCGAGAGCCGGTCCAGCGGGGGCAGCTCGCGCGCCCAGGCGGGCGCGCGGCGCCCCTCGTACGTCCCTCGTTCGGCGCGCAGGGCGCCGGGCCGACTACGCGGCATCGCCCTTTCGGCGGATGATCGTCATGCGGGCCATTGTGACGGGGCGGCTTGCGAACCGCAACGGCTTTCCCCGGTACGGCCCCGGACCGCGCCGCCCCGCCGCCCTGCCGTCCCGCCCGCTCCGCCGCGGGACCGGCCCGGCCCCGTCTACGTCAGGTCGAACTCCCCGCCCCGCGCGTTCAGGACGAACTTGCGCCACTCGTCCGGCGCGAAGATCAGCGAAGGGCTTTCGGGGCGCTCGCTGTTGCGCATCGCGATGAACCCCTCGACGAAGGCGATCTGGACGTCGCCCCCTCCTCGGCTGCTGGACTGCCAGTCCGCCTCGCTGAGATCGAGATCCGGCTTGCCCCAGCCGGCCAGGGCCTGCGAAGTCATGCTCTCGGCCACGTGCGTGCTCCTCCCGGTACGTCGTCCCGGGGCAAGGTTAACCATCGCAAGGGGTGCCGCACAGGCCACGGTGAGTCACTCGTGGTCGGTTCGGCACCCTTGCGCGGAAGCGGACTTCCGGTCAGAGGCGGCTTCGTCCGCTCAGGAAACCGGTTGCTCCGCGCCCACCAGCCACATCGAGAAGAACTGCGCACCGCCTCCGTACGCGTGGCCCATGGCCCGGCGGGCGTCCGGCACCTGGTGCTCGCCCGCCTGGCCCCGGACCTGCAGCGCCGCCTCAGCGAACCGGATCATGCCGGAGGCGCCGATCGGGTTGGTGGACAGGACTCCGCCCGACGGGTTCACCGGGAGGTCCCCTTCCAGTTCGGTGACCCCGGCCTCGGTGAGTTTCCAGCCCTCGCCCTCCTCCGCGAAGCCGAGGTTCTCCAGCCACATGGGCTCGTACCAGGAGAACGGGACGTACATCTCGACCGCGTCGATCTCCCGGCGCGGGTCGGTGATCCCCGCCTGCCGGTAGACGTCGGCCGCGCAGTCCTTGCCGGCCTGCGGGGACACGAAGTCCTTGCCCGCGAACAGCGTCGGCTCGCTGCGCATCGCCCCGCCGTGGACCCAGGCCGGCGGCTTCGGCGAACGGGTCGCGCCCGCCCGGTCCGTGAGGATCATCGCGCAGGCGCCGTCGGAGGACGGGCAGGTCTCGGAGTACCTGATCGGGTCCCACAGCATCGGCGAGGCCTGGACCTTCTCCAGGGTGATGTCGTGCTCGTGCAGGTGCGCGTACGGGTTCTTCAGCGCGTTGCGGCGGTCCTTGTAGGCCACGAGCGAGCCGACCGTGTCGGGCGCGCCGGTACGCCGCATGTAGGCCCGTACGTGCGGGGCGAAGAAGCCTCCCGCGCCCGCCAGCAGCGGCTGCTGGAAGGGGACGGGAAGCGACAGGCCCCACATCGCGTTGGACTCGGACTGCTTCTCGAACGCGAGCGTGAGGACCGTACGGTGGACGCGCGCCGCCACCAGGTTGGAGGCGACGAGCGCCGTGGATCCGCCCACCGAACCGGCCGTGTGGACACGGAGCATGGGCTTGCCGACCGCCCCGAGGGCGTCCGCCAGGTACAGCTCCGGCATCATCACGCCCTCGAAGAAGTCGGGAGCCTTGCCGATGACGACCGCGTCGATGTCCGCCCACGTCAGCTCGGCGTCCGCGAGGGCGCGCGCGGCGGCCTCGCGGACCAGTCCGGCGATGGAGACGTCGTGCCGGGCGGCGACGTGCTTGGTCTGGCCGATCCCGACGATCGCGACCGGCTCCTTGCCCGACGTGCTCATACGGGGTCCCCTTCCAGGACGGCGACCAGGTTCTGCTGGAGGCAGGGGCCGGAGGTGGCGTGCGCGACGGCCCGGTGGGACTCGCCGCGGTGGATCCGGGCGGCCGCCTCACCGATCCGGATCAGGCCCGCGGCCATGACCGGATTGGCGGCGAGGGCGCCGCCCGAGGGGTTGACGGCCACGTCCTCGCCGAGCCCGAGGGCCTTGCGGAGCACGACCTCCTGGGAGGAGAACGGCGCGTGCAGTTCCGCCGTGTCCACCGGTGCTTCGAACACCCCGGCCTGCTCGGCGGCGATGCGCGTCGACGGGGAGTCGGTGAGGTCGCGCAGACCCAGTCCGTGCGCCTCGATGCGGTGGTCGATGCCGGTGATCCAGGCGGGCCGTTCGCACAGCCGCCGCGCCACGTCGCCCGCGGCGAGGATCACGGCGGCCGCGCCGTCGCCGATGGGCGGGCAGTCCCCGGTGCGCAGCGGCCGGACCTGGTACCCGCCCTGGGGGACGGCGCCGCTGAGCTGGGCGTGCGGGTTGGCCTCGGCGGCGGCCCGGCTGCGGGCGCCGATGGCGGCGAGGGCGGGCTCGTCGGTCTCCCCCGCGTCGATGAGCGCCTGCGCCTGGAGGGCGGCGAGGGCCACCGCGTCGGGCCAGAGCGGGGCGAGGTAGTACGGGTCGAGCTGCCGGGTCAGCACGTCCCGTACCGATCCGGGCGAGGACTTCCCGTACGAGTAGACGAGCGCGGTGTCGGCCTCGCCGGTCTGTATCTTGACCCAGGCCTCGTAGAGGGCCCAGGCGCCGTCCATCTCGACGTGGGACTCGGAGATCGGCGGCCAGGCGCCGACCCCGTCGAGGGTCATGGTGAAGGAGAAGGCCCGGCCGGCCAGGTAGTCGCTGGAGCCGGAGCAGGTGAAGCCGATCTCGGTGGCCTTCAGGCCGGTCTGCGCCAGGACCTGGTGCAGGACGGGCATGACCATCTCGACTTCGCTGAGCTCGTCGGTACGGCGCAGGTGGTCGCTCTGCGCGAACGCGACGACGGCCACCTCGCGTACGTGCCTGCTCGTCCTGGGCATCAGATGAGCTCCTTGTACACGTCGTAGTCCGCGTCCGGTTCGCCGGTGGGGCGGTAGTGGTCGGGGTAGCGGCCGCCCTCGCTCCACACGGGCTCGACGCGCAGACCCATGCGGACCTGGTCGTACGGGATGCCCCCGATCCGGCCGTGGAGGGCGAGGCCGGCGCCGTCGAGGGCGATGTGGGCGTAGACGTAAGGGACTTCGATGTCGAGGTTGCGTGCCTTGATGTTGACGATGCAGTAGGTGGTGACGGTGCCGGCCGGGCCGACCTCGACGTGGTCGGTGGTGGCGACCCCGCAGGTGGGGCAGGCGCCGCGCGGGGGGACGTACACCTTGTGGCAGGAGGGGCAGCGCTCGCCGACGGTCTTGCGCTCGGACAGGGCGTTGATGTAGGCGGTCTGGGCGCGGCCGGGGCTGTACGTGTAGTCGAGGCGGGCCTCGGCGACGATGCCGGTGACGGGCTCGGCGAAGGCGCCGTCGTGCGGGGCGGGTGCTCCGGCGGCCGGGCCCTCGTACGGCTCGAAGCAGGCGATGTCGGTGATCGCGCCGGACCGGTCCGCGGCCCAGCGGATCCGTACGCGCATGCCGGTGCGCACGGAGTCGGGGCCGGGGGCGTCGAGGGCGTGCAGGAGGGCGGTGTCGGCGCCGTCGAGCTTGACCAGCGCCCAGGCGAAGGGGGTGTCCAGGGGCTGGTTCGGGCGCGGAGTGTCGTTCCAGGCCCAGGTGGTGACGGTCCCGGTCGCTCCGACCTCGACGAGCTCGCGGATCTCCTCGGCGGTGACGGGGTCGTACTCGACGGGCGGAACCATCACCGCCCCGTCGCAGGTCCGCACCCCGAGGACGACGCGCTCGCGCAACCCGGTGAGGAAGGCGGACTGAACCGGTCCGAGCGACCGGGTGAAGGGAAACTCGACGACGAGCGGCGCACGAAGCACCTCGGGCGGCGACGCGGCGGTCATGGGCGACTCTCCGATGATCGGGAACGGCACGTTTTCAACGCGGGGCCACGTTCAGCCCCGCCGGGCACATCCGGCCTCGCCGGCGTTTGAGGCGCGGGGTCCGGGGCAGGGTCCGGGGCGGAGCCCCGGCGGCGGAGCCGCGCCGGCTACTCCCGGCGGTACACCGCGGGCCGCTTCTCCGCGAAGGCCCGCGCGCCTTCCTTGGCGTCGGCGGTGTCGAAGACCGGCCACCCCCGGATCAGTTCGGCGGCCAGCCCCTCCGTCTCCGTCAGCTCGGCTGCCTCGTACACCGAGGCCTTGACGGCCTCCACCGCCAACGGCCCGCACGCGTTGACCCGCTCCGCGATCTCCAGCGCCGCCTCCAGGGCCGTCCCGTCCGGCACCACCCGCCCCACGAGACCGATCCGCGCCGCCTCCTCGGCCGAGTACGGCCGCCCGGTCAGCAGCATCTCCAGCGCGTGCGTGCGCGGGACCTGCCGCGGCAGCCGCACCGTGGAGCCGCCGATGGGGAACAGGCCCCGTTTGACCTCGAAGAGGCCGAAGGTCGCCCCCGCGGCCGCGACCCGGATGTCGGTGCCCTGCAGGATCTCCGTCCCGCCGGCCACGCAGTACCCCTCCACCGCCGCGATCACCGGCTTGCGCGGCCGGTGGTGGCGGAGCATCGCCTTCCAGTGCAGGTCGGGGTCGGCCTTGAGCCGGTCCCGGTACTGGTCGCCCGCCATGCCCTTGCCGGCCAGCGCCTTCAGGTCCATGCCGGCGCAGAAGTCGCCGCCCGCGCCGGTCAGGACCACCGAGCGGATCCCGTCGTCGGCGTCCGCTTCCAGCCACCCGTCGTACAGTCCCACCAGCAGCGGCAGCGAGAGCGCGTTCTTCGCCTCGGGCCTGTTCATGGTGAGCACCAGCGTCGCGCCGTGGCGTTCCACGGTCAGGTGTTCCGTCCCACCCATTGCCGTCCTCCCGTCTCAAGACCTAGAACAGGTTGCAGTAGGTGCGGGTGCAGTTCAATAGTTTTCTGACACCCAGTCAGATTTATTGGACGGCGCCCTTCCCACTTGGGATCGGCGGCGCTCTAATGACCGCCGAGCAGAGCAGCCATGGGCCCAGCCATGGGAACTTCCAGGGTCAGGAGGACCGGTGGAGTACAACCTTGCCGACCTGTTCGAGTCGGTCGTGGACGTGGTTCCGGACCGCGAGGCCCTCGTGTACGTGGACCACCCCGGGACCGGCGCCGAGCACCGCCTCACGTACGCGGAGCTGGACGCGGCGGCGAACCGCATCGCGCACCACCTGCTCGACAGCGGGCTGAAGGCCGGCGAGCACCTGGGCCTGCACCTCTACAACGGCACCGAGTACCTGCAGACGGTGCTGGCCTGCCTGAAGGCCCGCCTGGTGCCGGTGAACGTGAACTACCGGTACGTGGAGGAGGAGCTGGTCTACCTCTACAACGACGCCGACCTCGCGGCGCTGGTCTTCGAGGGCGAGTTCACGGAGCGGGTGGCGGCCGCGCTGCCGCAGACGACGCGGCTGCGGCACCTGATCCGGGTCGGGTCCGCCCCCGAGGGCGCGCCGGAGCCCTCGATCGCACCGATCGCGTACGCCGACGCGGAGGCGGCCGGATCGCCGGAGCGGGGCTTCCCGCCCCGTTCGCCCGACGACCTGTTCATCATCTACACGGGCGGTACGACCGGCATGCCCAAGGGCGTGATGTGGCGTGCCGAGGACCTGTTCTTCGCGGGCCTCTTCGGCGGCGAACCGTCGGGCGAGCCGGTCAAGCGGCCCGAGGAGCTGGCCGAGCGGGTCGCGGCGCGCGGCGCCGGGCTCACCTTCTTCCCGGCTCCCCCGCTGATGCACGGCACGTCCACGCTGACCTCGTTCATCGCCTTCAACTACGGCCAGCGGGTGGTCATCCACCGCAAGTACGCGCCGGAAGAGGTGCTGCGCACGATCGAGAAGGAGAAGGTGTCGAGCGTGTCGCTGGTCGGCGACGCGATGCTGCGCCCGCTCATCGACGCCCTGAACGGCCCGCTCAAGGGGGCGGACCTGTCGTCCCTGTTCAGCGTCTCCTCGTCCGGGGCGATCATGTCGGAGACCGTACGGGCCGAGTTCCAGCGGCTCGTGCCGCATGTGATGCTCCTGAACAACTTCGGGTCCTCCGAGTCCGGATCCAACGGCAGGGCGACCAACGACTCCAGCCCGGAGAAGGGCTTCCGTCTGGAGGTCAACGACCGTACGCAGGTGGTCGACCCGGTGACGCACGAGCCGGTGCCGGTGGGCGAACCGGGACGGCTCGCGCAGCGCGGCCACGTCCCGCTCGGCTACTACAACGACCCGGCCAAGACCGCCGAGACCTTCTTCCAGAAGGGAGCGGAGCGCTGGGTACTGCTCGGCGACATGGCGACCGTGGACGAACAGGGCATCGTCACGGTGCTGGGGCGCGGCTCGCAGTGCATCAACACGGGCGGGGAGAAGGTGTATCCGGAGGAGGTCGAGCAGGCGCTGAAGTCCCACCCGGACGTGTACGACGCCCTGGTGGCCGGGGTCCCGGACGCGACCTGGGGCAACCACGTGGCCGCGGTGGTCCAGATCCGGGCGGGCGCGCCGGAACCGACCCTGGACGAGATCCAGATCCACTGCCGCACCAAGCTGGCGGGCTACAAGATCCCGCGCCAGCTGGTCGTCACCCCCGCCATCCAACGCTCCCCGAGCGGCAAGGCGGACTACCGCTGGGCGAAAACGGTGGCGGCGGAGGCGGACGCGAGCCGCTGACCTCCGCCGCGAACACATCGAGGAGGATCGGCCGATCACTCGTTCGAGTCATTGATTTACCCGCCGGGGTCCGGCAATCTACCGAATGATCGGTCGGTTTCCTGAGTGGGGTGACGGCATGAGTGCGTACGCGGATGTCCAGGACGACGGCGAGCGGCTGAGCGCCGACGAGCTGGCCGCCCTCCAGTTGACGCGGCTGCGCGCGACCCTGCGCCGCGCGTACGAGCACGTGCCCTTCTACCGGCACGCCTTCGACAAGGCCGGACTGCACCCCGACGACTGCCGCTCCCTCGCCGACCTCGCCCTGTTCCCCTTCACGACCAAGGCGGATCTGCGCGACCAGTACCCCTTCGGAATGTTCGCCGTGCCCCGCTCCGAGGTGCGGCGCATCCACGCCTCCAGCGGCACCACCGGCCGGCCGACCGTCGTCGGGTACTCCGAGGCCGATCTGTCCGTGTGGGCCGATGTCGTCGCCCGGTCGATCCGCGCCGCCGGCGGCAGACCGGGCCAGATCGTGCACATCGCCTACGGGTACGGCCTGTTCACCGGCGGCCTGGGCGCGCACTACGGCGCGGAGCGCCTCGGCTGTACGGTCGTGCCCGCGTCGGGCGGGATGACCGACCGCCAGGTCCGGCTGATCCAGGACTTCCGGCCGGAGGTGATCATGGTGACCCCTTCCTACATGCTGACCCTGCTGGACGAGATGGAACGCCAGGGCATCGACCCCCGCTCCACGTCCCTGCGTACGGGGATCTTCGGCGCGGAGCCGTGGACCGAGGAGATGCGCCGGGAGATCGAGGAGCGGCTCGGCATCGACGCGGTGGACATCTACGGCCTGTCCGAGGTCATCGGCCCCGGCGTGGCGCAGGAATTCGCCGCGACCAAGGACGGGCTGCACATCTGGGAGGACCACTTCCTGCCCGAGGTGGTGGATCCGCTGACCGGCGCGGTACTGCCGCAGGGCGAGCCCGGGGAGCTGGTGTTCACCTCGCTGACCAAGGAGGCCATGCCCGTCATCCGCTACCGCACCCGTGATCTGACCCGGCTGCTGCCCGGCACGGCCCGGCCGGCCTTCCGCCGGATGGAGAAGATCACGGGCCGCAGCGACGACATGATCATCCTGCGGGGGGTGAACCTCTATCCGACGCAGATCGAGGAAGTGCTCCTGCGGACCCCGGGACTGGCTCCGCACTTCCAGCTGCGGCTGACCCGGGAAGGCCGGATGGACGCCCTGACCGTACGGGTGGAGGCGCGCCGGGAGTGCGATGCGGACCGGCGCGAGGCCGCGGCGGCCGCCGTGGTGCGGGCGGTCAAGGAGGGGATCGGGGTGTCCGTCCGGGTGGAGGTGGTGGATCCGGAGACCTTGGAGCGCTCGGTGGGCAAGATCAAACGGCTGGTGGACCTCCGGGCGAGCTGAAACCACCCCTTCGGGCCTACTTCGGTGTGCCTCCCGGGAGCCGGCGGGCCCGTCCGGGTAGGTGATGAGGCGTGACCTCGATCATCCGGCGCATCCACGACCGGCTCCAGGGCTCCCCCGCCGGGCTGGCCTGGAGCCGTGGCCGGGAGATGGAGCTGATGCACCGGGCGATGGGCTTCGCCGCCCTCGGCTTCCTCACCCTGGTGCCGCTGCTGCTGGTCGTGGCGGCCGCAGCGCCCGGCAGCGGTTCGGGCTTCGGCCGGTGGCTCGGGCAGGCGCTCGGGGTGTCGCACTCCTCGCGGGAACGCGTCGAGGTGCTGTTCGGCGCCGCCGATCTCGCGCTCGAACGGACCACGGCCTTCGGCCTGGCCGCCCTGGCCGTCTTCGGTCTGACCTTCGGCTCCGCGGTGCAGACCGGGTACGAGAAGGTGTGGGACCTCCCGACGGCCCGCTGGCACACCATGTGGCGGCACGTCGTCTGGCTCGCCCTGCTGGTCTGCTACCTCGCGCTGCTCGTCGTCATCCCCTCCCCGTCGGACGACGCGGTCGGCACGGTGCTGGGCACCACCGGCGACGTCATCGGCACCTGCCTGTTCTTCTGGACCTCCCAGCGCCTGCTCCTCGGCGGCCGGGTCCGCTGGCGCGCCCTGCTCCCGGGGGCGGCCGCCACCAGCGTCGGCCTGCTGGGCCTGCGGATCTTCTCGCAGCTGGTGTTCTCGCCCCTGATCGCCTCCAACGCCGTGACCTACGGCCCCTTCGGCACCCTCCTGGTGGTCCAGTCCTGGCTGGTCGGAGTCGGCTTCGTGGTCTACGGCGGGGCGCTGGTCGGCCGGCTGGTGCACGAGTCCCTCACCCTGCGCCGCCTCCACCGCAGCGGACTCGTCCCATCCGACGACTCCGGTTCTCATGATCCGAGACCGGGCTGACCGAGCGGGCCGGCAAGCGGCAGGATGATCACGTACGGCCCGCAAGACCCGTCACACACAGGGGGATTGATGACTTCGCAGGACACGGCGAACCGGACCGCCGACACCGGACGGGTCTGGCTGATCACCGGCGCCTCCTCCGGCTTCGGCCGGACCCTGACCGAGGCCGCGCTCGCGGCCGGGGACAGCGTCGCCGCGGCGGCCCGCCGCCCCGCCTCGCTCGGCGACCTGGCCGCCGCACACCCGGGCCGGCTGCTGCCGCTCGCCGTCGACGTCACGGACACGGCCCGCGCCGGTGCGGTCGTCGCCGAGGTCGTGGCCCGCTTCGGCCGGATCGACGTACTCGTCAACAACGCCGGGCGGGGTCTGGTCGGCGCCGTCGAGGAGACCTCCGACGCCGAACTCCGCGACCTGATGGAACTGCACTTCTTCGGCCCCGCCGCACTGACCCGCGCCGCGCTGCCCTACATGCGGGCGCGCGGGAGCGGCGCCGTGGTGCAGATGAGCAGCATGGGCGGGCGGCTCTCCTTCCCGGGCGTCGGGGCGTACTCGGCGACCAAGTTCGCCCTGGAAGGCCTGACCGAGGCGCTCGCCGGCGAGGTCGCCGCCTTCGGCATCAAGGCCCTGATCGTCGAGCCGGGATCGTTCCGGACCGGCTTCGCGGGCGGGGCCGCGCTCCAGCAGACCACCACCGTCCTGCCGGCCTACGAGGACACGGTCGGCGCGGTGCGCACCGGCCTCCCGGACAGCGACGGCCGGCAGCCCGGCGACCCGGTCAAGGCGGCCGCCGCGATCCTCGCCGCGCTGGACGCCGAGCACACCCCGCTGAGGCTCGCGCTCGGCAATGACGCCCTCGACGCGATCCTCACCCACGCGAACGCCGCCCGTGCGGAGGCCCGTGCCTGGGAATGCGTCAGCCGGGGCACCGACTTCGACGCCTGAGGCCCCGGCGCGGCCGCGAAGCGAAACGCCGGGATACCGAACGGGATGTTGACAGATCCTCGGATCGCCTGCGTGAGTGTGAGCGCACGGACGAACCACCTGCCTCGCGGGCAACCAGCCCCCTTGGCAGGCCACTTGGGAGGCATGTTGCATCTCCGCACCCGCCCGGCCCTCCGTCGCGCCGCCCTCACCGGGGCCGTGCTGCTCGCCGCCACCGCCGCGATACCGCAGGCCGAGGCCGCTGCCGCCGGGGACCACGGCCCGTCCGGCGGCGGCCTGTCCGCCGTCATCCGCTACACCGAGAACGGCATCCCGCACATCCTGGCCCAGGACTACGCCCACCTCGGCTTCGGTACCGGCTGGGCCCAGGCCGCCGACCAGGTCTGTGTGCTCGCCGACGGGTTCCTGACCGTCTCCGGCGAGCGCTCGCGCTGGTTCGGCCCCGACGCGGCGCCCGACGGCTCGCTCTCCTCCGCCACCCGGAACCTCTCCAGCGACCTGTACTTCAAGGGCGTGCGCGAGTCGGGCGCCGTCGAAAACCTCCTGGCCACCCCCGCCCCGGCCGGCCCGAGCCGGGACCTCAAGGAGCTGATGCGCGGCTGGGCGGCCGGCTACAACGCCTGGCTCGCCCAGAACAAGATCACCGACCCGGCCTGCAAGGGCGCCAAGTGGGTCCGCCCGGTCACCGCCACCGACGTGGCCGCCCGCGGGTTCGCCGTCTCGGTGCTCGGCGGCCAGGGCCGCGGCATCGACGGCATCACCGCGGCCCGGCCGCCGGGCAGCGCGGCCCTCGCCCCGGGCGGCCAGGACATCGACCCCGCCGCGGCGGCCGAGGCCGCGCGGGAGTTCTTCGACACCACCCGCTACGACATGGGATCCAACGCGGTCGCCTTCGCCGGCTCCACGACCGCGAACGGAAGCGGTCTGCTGCTCGGGAACCCGCACTACCCCTGGCAGGGCGGCCGCCGCTTCTGGCAGTCGCAGCAGACCATACCCGGCGAGCTGAACGTCTCGGGCGGCTCCCTGCTGGGCACCGCCGTGGTGAACATAGGCTTCAACGAGAAGGTGGCCTGGAGCCACACGGTCGCCACCGGCACCCCCGTCAACCTGCACCAGCTCACCCTCGACCCGGCCGATCCGACCGCCTACCTGGTGGACGGCAAGCCCGAGCGGATGACCGAGCGGAAGGTCAGCGTCCAGGTCGCGGACGGCGCGCCCGTCGTCCGCAGCCAGTGGTGGACCCGCTACGGGCCCGTGGTCACGGGCCTCGGCCCGGGCCTGCCGCTGCCCTGGACCGCGGGCACGGCGTACGCACTGAACGATCCCAACGCGCTGAACCTGCGCGGCTCCGACACCGCCCTCGCCCTGGGCAAGGCCCGCTCGGTCTCCGGTGTCCAGGACGCGCTCAGGCGCACTCAGGGGCTGCCCTGGGTCAACACGGTCGCCGCGGACTCGGCCGGCGGCACCCTCTTCACCCAGTCCCAGGTGCTCCCCCGGATCACGGACGAACTCGCCGCCCGCTGCTCGACCCCGCTCGGCAGGGCGACGTACCCCGCCTCGGGGCTCGCGGTCCTGGACGGTTCGCGGGGCGACTGCGCACCGGGCTCGGACCCGGACGCCGTACAGCCGGGCGTGTTCGGCCCGGGGAAGGCGCCGACCCTGCGGGACGCCCCGTACGCCGAGAACTCCAACGACAGTGCCTGGCTGGCCAACGCCGACCGGCCGCTGACCGGCTACGAGCGGATCTGGGGCAATGTCGACGCCCCGCGCTCGCTGCGCACCAGGGGCGCGGTCGAGGACGTGGCGGCGATGGCCGCCAAGGGCGGGCTGACCGTGGCCGACCTGCAGAAGCAGCAGTACGCGAACCGGGTCCCGGCCGGTGACCTGGCGGCGGCCGACGCGGCCAAGGCCTGCGCGGCCCTGCCCGGCGGCGCGGCGACGGCGAGCGACGGCAGCACGGTGGACGTCTCGGCGGCCTGCGGGGTACTGGCGGGCTGGGACCGTACGGCCGACAGCGGCAGCCGCGGGGCCCTGCTCTTCGACCGGCTCTGGCGCAGGCTGACCTCGAACACCGCGGCCAAGGACCTGTGGCTCGTGCCCTTCTCGGCAGCCGATCCGGTACGGACTCCCCGTACGCTCAACCAGGCGGCGCCCGGGATCGGGCGGGCGCTCGCGGACACGGCTCTGGAGTTCGCGGCGGCCGGGATCGCGCTGGACGCGCCGCTCGGCGAACACCAGTTCGTGGTGCGCGGCGGGCAGCGGCTGCCGGTGGGCGGCGGGCCGGAGGCCCTGGGGGTCTGGAACAAGATCGAGGCGCCGTGGAACGCGGCGGCCGGCGGCTACCCGGAGGTCGTGCACGGCTCCAGCCACATCCAGGCGGTCGGCTGGGACGGCGGGCGCTGCCCGGTGGCGCGCACGCTGCTGACGTACGGCCAGTCCTCGAACCCGGGCTCGCCGTACTACGCGGACCAGACCCGGCTCTTCTCGCAGGAGCGCTGGGTCACGGCGCGGTTCTGCGAGCGGGACATCCTCGCCTCGCCGCGGCTGAAGGTGGTCTGGCCGCGCGAGCGGCGCTGACCTGAACCCCGGACCCCCGCCGCGAGCCGCGGCGGGGGCTCACGGGCTCACGGGCTCACCGCCAGGAAGAGGTACGCGGCCAGCAGGACGATGTGCACGCCGCCCTGGAGCAGGGTGGCGCGGCCGGGGACGATGGTGAGGGCGCTGACCACCACGGTCAGCGCGAGCAGCACCATGTGGATCGGGCCGAGGCCCAGCAGCAGCGGGCCGGAGAGCCAGACCGAGGCCAGCGCGATGGCCGGAATGGTCAGGCCGATGCTCGCGATGGCGGAACCGTAGGCCAGGTTGAGGCTGGTCTGGACGCGGTCGCGGCGGGCCGCACGGACGGCGGCGAGGGTTTCGGGCGCCAGGACGAGCAGGGCGATGATCACACCGACGACGGCGTTGGGCAGGCCCGCGTTGGCGACTCCGCGCTCGATGGTCGGGGAGACGGCCTTGGCGTTGCCGACGACCGCGACCAGAGCGACCAGCAGCAGGCCGAGACTGACCAGGGCGGCCTTGGCGGTGGGCGGCGCGGCATGGTCGTCGTCCTCGCCCGCGGCGGCGGCCGCCGCGGCCTGGGCGGCCTCCTCGCGGCGCCGCGAGGTGTCCACGGGCAGGAAGTAATCCCGGTGGCGCACCGTCTGGACGGCGATGAACAGCCCGTAGAGGGAGATTGAAGCGCCCGCCGCGAAGGCGAGTTGGGCGGTGGAGAACTCGGGGCCGGGCTTCGTGGTGGTGAAGGTGGGCAGCACGAGGCTGAGTACGGCGAGGGTCGCGACGGTGGCGAGGGCCGCGCCGGAGCCCTCGGCGTTGAAGACGGCGACGCGGTTGCGCAGCGCCCCGACGAGCAGGGACAGGCCGACGATGCCGTTGCAAGTGATCATCACGGCGGCGAAGACGGTGTCCCGGGCGAGCGAGGCGGTCTTGTCGCCGCCGTCGGCCATCAGGGTGACGATGAGGGCCACTTCGATGACGGTGACGGCGACGGCGAGGACGAGGGAGCCGAAGGGTTCTCCGACCCGGTGCGCGACCACCTCGGCGTGGTGCACGGCCGCCAGGACCGCCCCCGCGAGGCAGAGGGCCACCAGGCCCACCGCGAAGGAGGGCAGGTCGCGTCCCCAGCTGAAGACGAGCGCGACGAGCGCCACCAGGGGGACCACGACGGCCCAGTCGGTCAGGGGGGATCTGCGGGTTGCCGTACTCATATGAGCAAAGTTGCCAGAACTGTCCCGGATGTGCGGCGCGCGCCGCGCATCCGGGGCTCCGACGTGGCACTTGTCACTAAATTTCCGGGCGTGGCGGGCACGTCACATCGCGCGCTCGTGGCCCTCCCAATACGGATCGCGCAGCCTGCGCTTGTACAGCTTGCCGTTGGGGTCGCGCGGCATCGTCTCTATGAAGTCCACCGTCTTGGGCCGCTTGTAGCCGGCGAGCTGCCGCTCGCAGTGGTGGAGGATCTCCGCGGCCAGCGCGTCACCGGCCTGGAAGCCCTCCGCGGGCTCGATGACCGCCTTGACCTCCTCGCCCCAGGAGGCGTGCGGGATGCCGAAGGCGGCGGCGTCCGCGACGGCCGGATGGGTGAGCAGGGCCGACTCGATCTCGGCCGGGTAGATGTTGACCCCTCCCGAGATGATCATGTCGATCTTGCGGTCGCGCAGGAAGAGGTAGCCCTCCTCGTCCAGCAGCCCGAGGTCGCCGACGGTGAAGAAGTCGCCGATGCGGTTCTTCTTCGTCTTGCCCTCGTCTTTGTGGTAGCTGAAGCCGCCGGTGTTCATCTTGATGTAGACGGTGCCGAGTTCGCCGGCGGGCAGCCGGTTGCCGTCGTCGTCGAAGACGGCCAGTTCGCTGATCGGCCAGGCCCTGCCGACCGTTCCCGGCTTCTTCAGCCAGTCCTCGGCCGTCGCGAAGGCGCCGCCGCCCTCGCTCGCCGCGTAGTACTCCTCCACGCACCGGCCCCACCAGTCGATCATCGCCCGCTTGACGTGGTCGGGGCAGGGCGCGGCGCCGTGGATGGCGTGCCGCATGGAGGAGACGTCGTACGCGTCCCTGGTCTCCTGCGGGAGCGCGAGCAGCCGGTGGAACTGCGTCGGCACCATGTGGGTGTGCGTGCACGCGTGGGTGTCGATCAGGCGCAGCATCTCCTGCGGGGCCCACTTGTCCATCAGCACCAGCGGGTGGCCGATGTGCAGGGCGGCGCCCGCGAACTGCAGGACGGCCGTGTGGTAGAGCGGCGAGCAGACCAGGTGGACGTTGTCGTCGAAGGGGCGGATGCCGAAGATGCCGAGGAAGCCGCCGAGGTACGTCTCCTCGGGGAGCTTGCCGGGCAGCGGACGGCGGATGCCGCGCGGCCGGCCGGTGGTGCCGGAGGTGTAGTTCATGACCCAGCCGAGGGTGCGGTCCTCGGGGACACTCGCGGGCTGTCCGTCGAGGAGTTCGCCGTACGCGCGGAAGCCCGCGACGGCTCCGACGGCGTAGCGGTGGCTCGCGGGCAGGCCTGCCTCGTCGGCCGCGGCGGCCGCCGCGGCGGCGAACCGCTCGTGGGCGATGAGGACCTTGGCGCCCGAGTCGGACACGATCCAGGCGATCTCGGGGCCCACGAGGTGGTGGTTGACCGGGACGAGGTAGAAGCCGGCCTGGGCGGCGGCGAGGTAGGCGGTGAAGAACTCGACGCCGTTGGGGAGGACGACGGCGAAGACGTCGCCCTTCTCCAGACCGGCGGCGCGCAGGCCGTGGACGAGCCGGTTGACGTCGGCGTGCAGCCGGCCGGCGGACCACTCCTCGCCCTCGGGGGTGACGAGGACGGTCCGGTCCGGGTCGGCGGCGGCCTGTGCCCAGAACCCGTTGGTTTGCGTGTCGGACATGCTGCTCCCGCCTCTCAGGCTCGGCCGGCTATGCGGTTGATGCGGTCGATGGCGCGCTCGAAGCCGCCGGTGAGGTCGTCGAAGACGGCTTGGACGCTGCGTTCGGAGTTCATCCGGCCGACGATCTGGCCGACGGGCGTGCCGAGCAGCGGCTGGACCTCGTACTTCTGGATCCGGGAGACGGCCTCGGCGACGAGCAGCCCTTGCAGTGGCATGGGGAGCGCGCCGGGACCCTCGGGGTCGTCCCAGGCGTCGGTCCACTCGGTGCGCAGTTGGCGGGCGGGCTTGCCGGTGAGGGCGCGGGAGCGGACGGTGTCGCCGGAGCCGGCCGCGAGGAGCTTCTCGGTGAGGGCCCGGGAGTGCAGGTCGGCCTCGGTGGTGGTGAGCCAGAGGGAGCCGAGCCAGGCGCCCTGGGCGCCGAGGGCGAGGCCTGCGGCGATCTGCTCGCCGCTGCCGATGCCACCGGCGGCGAGGACGGGGAGCGGGGCGACGGCCTCGACGATCTCGGGGACCAGGACCATGGTGGCGATGTCGCCGGTGTGGCCGCCGGCCTCGTAGCCCTGGGCGACGACGACGTCGATGCCCGCCTCGGCGTGGCGGCGGGCGTGCTTGGCGCTGCCGGCGAGGGCGGCCACGAGGACGCCGTGGTCGTGGGCGCGCGCGATGACGTCGGCGGGCGGGGAACCGAGGGCGTTCGCCAGGAGTTTGATGGGGTAGTCGAAGGCGACGTCGAGCTGGTTACGGGCGACCTGCTCCATCCAGCCGGTGATGCGCCAGCCGGAGGCCTCGCCCTCGGCCAGCTCGGGCACGTGGTGCTTGGCGAGGGTGTCGCGGACGAAGTCGCGGTGGCCGGCCGGGATCATGGCCTCGATGTCGGCCTCGCTGATGCCGTCGACGGCCTTCTTGGCGGGCATGACGACGTCAAGGCCGTAGGGCTTGTCGTCGGTGTGCTCCTGCATCCAGTCGAGGTCGCGCTTGAGGTCGTCGGGGGCGGTGTAGCGCACCGCGCCGAGTACGCCGAAGCCGCCCGCGCGGGTGATGGCAGCGGCGACCGCCGGGAAGGGCGTGAAGCCGAAGATGGCGTGCTCGACTCCCAGTTTCTTGCTCAGCTCCGTCTCCATGGGCGGCAGGATGCCGCAGCCCGGCATCCGAGGGAAGAGATTTTCTGATGCAGTGTCAGATTCTTTGGGGCCGGTCGGTGCGGGGCACGCCTCCGGGGCGGGCACACACCCACTAGCGTGCGGCGCAGTCGGCGCCTCGGGCACAGCCCGGCCTCGCCCGGGGGCACCTCCCGGCGGTAGCCGGGGGGTGTGAGGCGCGGGGTCCGGGGCGGAGCCCTGGGAAACGGCGCCGCATGCCCACTCGGACGGGAGGACCGCACATGGAAGCAGGTATGGGGGCCGAGGGAGCAGCCGGCGGCGGCCTGAGCCGGCGGCGGCTCGGCGCGCGGCTGCTCGCGCTCGGCGGGGTGCTCGTCCTGCACGCCGCACTCCCCGGCAGCGCCGGGGCGGCCGGCAATCCGGCCGAGCGGCGCGCACTCCAGGGACTGCGGCTGCGCTACGGCTCCGCCCGCCAGGCCGGGCTGCTGGAGAAGCACCTGGAGGGGGTGGCGGACGAGGCGCGGCGGTTCCTCGGCCCCTCCCCCGAACACCCCTACTACGCGGGCGCCGTGGTCCTCGCCGGCCGGGGCCGGACGGTGGCCCTGCACCGTGCCATGGGCGACGCCGTCCGGTACGCGGACTACGACGGGCGCACCGACCGGGTCCGGGAGTTCCCGGCGGCCGAGCGGATCGCGATGGCCGAGGACACCGTCTTCGACCTGGCCTCGCTGACCAAGCTGTTCACCTCTCTGCTGGCCGTACAGCAGATGGAGCGGGGCCGCCTGGAGCTGGAGGCTCCGGTGTGCCGGTACCTGACGGAGTTCGTCGGGGGCGGCAAGGAGGTCGTCACGGTCCGGCAACTGCTCACGCACACCTCGGGGCTGCGCTCGTGGGCGCCCTTCTACCAGGAGTCCACACGCGAGGGACAGCTGCGGCTGCTGTGGTCGGTGAAACCGCAGGAGACTCCCGGGACCGTGTACCGGTACTCGGACCTCAACCTCATCGCGCTCCAGCTGCTCTTGGAACGGATCACCGGCCGCACTTTGGATGTCCTGCTCCACGACGAGATCACCGCTCCACTCGGGATGCACCGCACTCGTTACAACCCACCGCTCTCCTGGCGCCGCGTCATCGCCGCCACCGAGGTGCAGCGACCGCCCTGGTCCGGCCTGGACCGCGGGCTGGTCTGGGGCGAGGTCCACGACGAGAACGCCCACGCCCTGGGCGGGGTCGCCGGCCACGCCGGCATCTTCGGCACCGCCTGGGACCTGGCCGTCCTCGCCCGCACCCTCCTCGACGGCGGCGCCTACGCCGGCAGGCGCATCCTGCGCCCCGCCTCCGTCGAGCTGCTCTTCACCGACTACAACACCGCCTTCCCCGGCGATGACCACGGCCTCGGCTTCGAGCTCTACCAGCACTGGTACATGGGCGCGATGGCCACCCCGCACTCCGCCGGCCACACCGGCTTCACCGGCACCTCCCTCGTCCTGGACCCCTCCACCGACTCCTTCCTGATCCTGCTCGGCAACTCCGTACACCCCGTACGGACCTGGCGGGCCGGCAGCGCACCCCGCGTCGCGGTCGGCAACCGCTTCGCCCGCGCCGTCCCGGTCCGTACGAAGCACGGCGGCCCGGCCTGGTTCTCGGGCATGGAGACCGGCGGCCACGGCACCCTCACCCTGCCCCCGCTGACCCCGGCCGGACCCGCGGCCCGGCTGCGCTGCGCGGTGTGGTGGGACACGGTGCCCGGCGACGGCGCCCTCCACCTGGAAGCCTCACCCGACGGGCAGACCTGGCAGCCGCTGCCGTTCAGCACCGTGCGCACCATCGGCGGGACCGCCGAACAATGGCCGCTCGGCTCCGCGTCCGGCTGGTCGGGACGCATCTGGCACCGCCTCGAAGCCCCGCTCGCCGACTGGGCCGGCCGCGAGGTCCGGCTGCGCCTGCGGCACGCCGCGAAGGGACGCTATGTGGGGCGGGGGATCTACGTGGACGTCGTACGCGTGGCGGAGCCGTCCCGCCTCCTGTTCGCCGACGACCGCCCGGCCGACGCCGCCCGCATCGAGGCCACGGGCTGGACCCGCTCGAACGACTAGTGCTGTGGCCGTCGTGTCACCCGGGCGGCGCGGACAGGGGCATAAAAGCGTGCCCCTCGGCGTTGTCGGTCGTTGTTGAGGTTTGTTTACCGTTCAACACCGAAGGCAGGTGCGGCAATATGACCACCGACATCGACTGGGACCATCCGGTCGACCCCAAGCCGGGCTGGACGCTCGACCACGTCAAGCTGTACGTCGGTTCGGGCGGGACCGAGGGGCAGTACTGGAACAACACCCAGACCCTGCTGCTCACGACCATCGGCCGCAAGTCCGGCCGACCGGTGCGCACTCCGCTCATCTACGGCGAGGACGACGGCCGCTACCTCATCGTCGCGTCCAAGGGCGGCGACCCGGCGCACCCGCTCTGGTACAAGAACCTGACCGAGCACCCCGAGGTCCGCATCCAGGTCGGCCCCGCGGTGCTCCAGGCCACCGCGCGCACCGCGACCTCCGAGGAACGGGCCGCGTTCTGGCCGCAGATGGTCAAGCACTGGCCCGCGTACGACGAGTACCAGACCAAGACCGACCGCGAGATCCCGATCGTGGTGATCGAGCCCGCCGCGTGAGTGCGGTCAGCGGGGTCAGCGGGTCAGCGGGTCAGCGAGGTGAGCGGGGCGGGTCAGTGCCCCAGCACCGCCATCGCCGCGTTGTGCCCGGGGACCCCGCTGACACCACCGCCGCGCACCGCACCCGCTCCGCACAGCAGGACATTGCGGTGCGCGGTCTCCACGCCCCACCGGCCCGTGCCCTGGTCCGCGTAGGGCCACGACAGGTCCCGGTGGAAGATGTGGCCGCCGGGCAGGCGCAGCTCGCGCTCCAGGTCGAGCGGGGTCTTCGCCTCGATGCAGGGGCGGCCGTCGGCGTCGAAGGCCAGGCAGTCGGTGATCGGTTCGGCCAGGTGCGCGTCGAGCTGGGCGAGGGTCGCGGTCAGCAGCACCTCCCTCGCCCCCTGGTTGTCGCGTCCGAACAGCCGGGCCGGTGTGTGCAGCCCGAAGAGCGTGAGCGTCTGGTAGCCCCGCTCCGCCAGCTCGGGGCCGAGGATCGTGGGGTCCGTCAGCGAGTGGCAGTAGATCTCCGAGGGCGGTACCGAGGGGATTTCGCCGGTGTCGGCCTCCGCATACGCCCGCGCGAGCTGCTCGTACCCCTCCGCGACGTGGAAGGTCCCCCCGAAGGCCTCGCGCGGGTCCACGGCCGCGTCCCGCAGCCGGGGCAGCCTGCGCAGCAGCATGTTGACCTTCAGCTGGGCCCCCTCGGCCGCGGGCTGGGGCGGCTCCTGTCCGAGGAGTTCGGACAGCGCCCGCGGAGAGGCGTTGACCAGCACCGTGCGCCCGACCACGCGCCCCTCCCCCGCGTGCGTTCGGAAGGTCACCTCGGCCGGGGCGGTGCCGTCCGTGTCGATGCGCAGCACCTCGTGCCCGGTGGCGATCTCCGCCCCGGCGGCCCGCGCGGCCGCCGCCAAGGCGTCCGTCAGTGCCCCCATGCCGCCGACGGGGACGTTCCAGTCCCCCGTGCCGCCGCCGATGACGTGGTAGAGGAAGCAGCGGTTCTGTGCGAGCGAGGGGTCGTGCGCGTCCGCGAAGGTGCCGATCAGCCCGTCGGTGAGGACGACGCCCCGGACCAGGTCGTCGGCGAAGGTGCGCTCCACCACCTGCCCCAGCGGCTCCTCGAACAGCATCCGCCAGGCCGCCTCGTCGTCGACCCGGTCGCGTAGCTCCTGCCGGGTGGGCAGCGGCTCGGTCAGCGTGGGGAAGATCCGCTGCGCCACCCGGCCGGTCGTCCCGTAGAACTCGCGCCAGCTCTCGTACTCCCGGTCCGAGCCGGTCAGGCGGGCGAAGGACTCGCGGGTGCGCGCGTCGTCACCGCCGACGAACAGCCCGCCGGGTCGCCCGCCGCGCTCCACGGGGGTGTACGAGGAGACCGTGCGCGCCCGTACGGCGAATTGGAGTCCGAGGTCGCGCACGATCTTCGCCGGGAGCAGCGAGACCAGGTAGGAGTAGCGCGAGAGCCGGGCGTCGACGCCCGCGAAGGGGCGGGTGGACACCGCGGCCCCGCCGGTGTGCCCGAGCCGTTCGAGCACCAGGACCGAGCGGCCCGCCCGGGCCAGGTACGCGGCGGCCACGAGGCCGTTGTGTCCGCCGCCCACGATCACGTCGTCGTACACGTCCTGTCCGAAGCCCCGCGAGGTCGTCATGGCTCTTGGTAACACACCTGGCCCAGCCGCTCCAGGCAGTACGCCTCGTCGGCGTGAGCCAGCGCCGTGTCGGGGTGCTCGTCGCCGAGGGCCCGCTCGCGGATGCCGGACAGCTCCCGGTAGACCGGCAGCGCTTCCTCCCAGCGGCCCAGGCGGCCGAGGCCGACGGCGAGTTCGCGGCGGCTGGTCAGCGTGTCGGGGTGTTCGGCGCCGAGCACCTCGGCGCGCGCCGCGCCGACCTGCCGGGCCTCGGCCACCGCCTCCTCCCAGCGCTCCAGCCGGCCCAGGTTGACGCCGAGCACGTGCCGGGCGCGCAGCGTCTCCGGGTCGGCGGCCCCGTACGCCCGGGTGCGGTCGCGCACCAGGGCCCGGAACAGGTCCAGGGCCTGAACGGCGTGCCCGGTGCGGCCCAGCGCGATGCCGACCTCGTACCGCGCGGCCAGGGTGTCGGGGTGGTCGCGGCCGAGCACCCGCTCGCGTACGGCGGCGACGTGCCGGAAGCCTTCGAGGGCTTCGTCCCAGCGCTCCAGGCGGCCGAGCGCGTACGCCACCTCGTACCGGGTCAGCAGGGTGTCCGCGTGCTCCGCGCCCAGGACGGCCGCCCGGTCGGCGGCGACCTCGGCGGCGGTGCGGTGCGCCTCGGTGAACCGGCCGAGGGCGCCGAGCGCGCAGGCCACGTTGTGCCGGCAGCGCAGCGTGTCGGGGTGGCGCGGGCCCGCGGTGCGCTCCCGGGCGGCGAGCACCGCGCGGTAGGTCTCGTACGCCTCCTGGTGGCGGCCCAGCCTGGCCGTCTCGTACGCCGCCTCCTGGCGCGCGGCGAGGGTGTCGGCATGGTCCGGGCCGAGTTCCCGGGCGCGCCCCTCGGCCACGGACGCGTATACGGCCAGCGCCTCCTCGGCGCGGCCGGCGCGGCTGAGGGCGAAGGCGCGGGTGTGGTCGGCGGCGAGCGCGGCCGCGTCGGCCGGGCCGGAGCCGGACGCCGTGGCGG
>NZ_JBHWVJ010000043.1:0-26678 GCF_042736725.1 Streptomyces sp. NPDC060028
TGTGTGTTGTTTTTTTTTTTTCTTCCCCCCCCCCCCCCCCCCCCGCGCCCCCCCCCCCCCCGGGGGGGGGGGGGGGGGGGGGGGCCCCCCCCCCCCCCCCCCCGCGGCGGTACCCGTACCCGATCTACCGACAAGGCGGCAGCACATGGGTATGACGACTCCCCAGGTCGTCGTCCACCGGGACAAGGAGCTGATGGCCCAGGCCGCGGCGGCCCGGCTCATCACGAAGATCGTGGACGCACAGGCGGCCCGCGGCACCGCGTCCGTGGTGCTCACCGGCGGCCGCAACGGCAACGGCCTCCTGGCCGCGCTCGCCGCGGCCCCGGCCCGGGACGCCGTCGACTGGGCCCGGCTGGACCTGTGGTGGGGCGACGAGCGGTACGTCCCCGCCGACGACCCGGAGCGCAACCACACGCAGGCCCGTGAGGCCCTCCTGGACGCCGTCCCGGTGGACCCCGCGCGCGTGCACGCCATGCCCGCCTCGGACGGCCCGTACGGGGCGGACGTGGACGCCGCCGCGGCCGCGTACGCCGAGGAGCTGCGCAAGGCCTCCGGCCCCGAGGACCACGGCCCGGTCCCCCGCTTCGACGTGCTGATGCTGGGCGTCGGCCCGGACACGCACGTGGCCTCGCTGTTCCCGGAGCACCCGGCGTCCCGCGAGACCGAGCGCACGGTGGTCGGGGTGCACGGCGCCCCGAAGCCCCCGCCGACCCGGATCTCGCTGACCCTCCCGGCGATCCGGGCGGCCCGCGAGGTCTGGCTGCTGGCGGCCGGCGAGGACAAGGCCGGCGCGGTGTCCATCGCCCTCGGCGGCGCGGGCGAGGTCCAGGCCCCGGCCGCGGCCGCGTACGGCCGCTCCCGCACCCTGTGGCTCCTGGACCGGGCGGCGGCGGCGAAGCTGCCGACCGGGATGTATCCCCCGGCGTCCTCCTGACCCGTGCGCACCAGGGCCCGCCCCCCGATCCGTTCGGAGGGCGGGCCCCGGTGCGTTCTCGGCGGTGTCAGCTACGGCCGCGCAGCCGACGGTAGTTGTCCACCAGCGCCCGCGTCGAGGGGTCCAGGGAGTCCACGTCTGCGCCGCCGGTCAGGGCCGGCTCCAGCCGCTTCGCCAGGACCTTGCCGAGCTCCACGCCCCACTGGTCGAAGGAGTCGATGTTCCACACCGCGCCCTGGACGAACACCTTGTGCTCGTACAGGGCGATGAGCTGGCCCAGCACGCGCGGCGTGAGTTCCGTGGCCAGGATCGTGGTCGTGGGGTGGTTGCCCTGGAAGGTCTTGTGCGGCACCAGTGCCTCGGCGACGCCCTCCGCCCGGACCTCCTCGGCGGTCTTGCCGAAGGCGAGCGCCTGGGTCTGCGCGAAGAAGTTCGCCATCAGCAGGTCGTGCTGGGCCTCCAGCGGGGCCGACAGCTCCCCCACGGGCCGTGCGAAGCCGATGAAGTCCGCCGGGATCACCCGGGTGCCCTGGTGGATCAACTGGTAGTACGCGTGCTGCCCGTTGGTGCCGGGCGTGCCCCACACCACGGGGCCCGTCTGCCATTCCACCGGATTGCCGTCCCGGTCCACGGACTTGCCGTTGGACTCCATGTCCAGCTGCTGCAGGTACGCCGTGAAGCGCGACAGGTAGTGGCTGTACGGGAGCACCGCGTGCGACTGGGCGTCGAAGAACGCCCCGTACCAGATCCCCAACAGACCCAGCAGCAGCGGCGCGTTCTCCTGCGCCGGCGCGGTCCGGAAGTGCCGGTCCATGTCGGCGAAGCCGGCCAGCAGTTCGCGGAAGGCGTCCGGCCCGATCGCGACCATCAGCGAGAGACCGATCGCCGAGTCGAAGGAGTAGCGGCCGCCGACCCAGTCCCAGAACTCGAACATGTTGGCCGGATCGATGCCGAATCCGGCGACCTTCTCACCGTTGGTTGACAGGGCCACGAAGTGCCGTGCCACGGCCGCCTCGTCGCCCCCCACGCCCGCCAGCAGCCACTCGCGCGCCGAGGTGGCGTTGGTGATGGTCTCGATGGTCGTGAAGGTCTTGGAGGCGATGATGAAGAGCGTCTGCTCCGGGTCCAGGTCCCGCAGGGCCTCGTGCAGGTCGGCGCCGTCCACGTTCGACACGAAGCGCAGCGTCAGGCCCCGGTCGGTGAAGGCGCGCAGCGCCTCGTACGCCATCGCGGGGCCGAGGTCGGAGCCGCCGATGCCGATGTTGACGACGTTCTTGATGCGCTTGCCGGTGAAGCCGGTCCACTCCCCCGACCGGACCCGGTCGCAGAAGGCCGCCATCTTGTCGAGGACGGCGTGGACGGCGGGGACGACGTTCTCGCCGTCGACCTCGACGACCGCGTCCGCGGGTGCGCGCAGCGCGGTGTGCAGGACCGCCCGGTCCTCGGTCGTGTTGATCTTCTCGCCGCGGAACATCGCGTCGCGCAGCCCGGTCACGTCCGCCGCCACGGCCAGCTCGCGCAGCAGCGCCAGCGTCTCGTCGGTGACGAGGTGCTTGGAGTAGTCGATGTACAGGTCACCGACCCGCAGGGTGTAGCCGGCTCCCCTACCGGGATTCGTCTCGAACAGCTCCCGCAGATGCGTCTGCCCCAGCTCTTCCCGGTGCTTGCCGAGAGCGAGCCACTCCGGCATCCGGTTGAGCTTCGTACGGCTGTCTGCGTTCATCTCGGACATCAACCCACTTCTTCCGTCCTGTCGTGCCCCGCCGCTCTCCAACCTAAGGGATCGGAAGCGGGACAACCGACACAAAGAAGCCCGGCCCGCGGAGAGATGCCTCCGCGGGCCGGGCCGGACGTCACGAACTCAGATCTCGCCGCGCAGTTTGGCGAGCGCTTCGGCGAGGATCGCCTCGCCGTCGGCGTCGGTGCGCCGTTCCCGTACGTACGCCAGGTGCGTCTTGTACGGCTCGGTGCGCGGCGGCGCGGGCGGGCTGTCCCGGTCCTGGCCGGCCGGGAACCCGCAGCGCGGGCAGTCCCAGGTGTCCGGCACCTGCGCGTCGCTGGCGAAGCTCGGCTGCGTCTCGTGCCCGTTCGAGCACCAGAAGGAGATGCGCAGGCGGGGCGCGGACTCGCCGCGCTCGGCCTCACCCATCGGCCCCGCTCCGACCCGACTACCACGGATCGCGTTGCCACTTGCCACGGTCGTAACTCCCTGCGTGATGGTGCCGCGAATCGTGAGTGGATTCCGTCGCGGGCGCCCAAGTCTACGTAAGGCCCAACGCGCGTCCAGCGACCGGAGTTACCTATTCCAGACGTGAACGCCGGACCTCATGATAGGCCGGGGGGAGCCGACCGGACTGCCGGAATGGCGAGAACGCCTCAGCTGGACTTCATGAGCAGGCCGAGCGCGACGATGCTCGCGAACCACAGCAGACCGATCACCACGGTGATGCGGTCGAGGTTGCGCTCCGCGACCGAGGAGCCGCCGACCGACGACTGCATGCCGCCACCGAACATGTCGGAAAGGCCGCCGCCCTTGCCCTTGTGCATCAGCACGAGCAGCATCAGCAGGGCGCTGAAGACGATCAGGGCGATCTGGAACCCCATAATCACGGCTGATTCCTACTTTCTGGCTTTTCTGGCTTTCCGGCTTTGCTGAGATGTGCAGCGGGGGCCAGTGGCTGATGGTTCAGCCTCCTGGCCCCCGCAAGGGTACGACGGATCCGCCCTACCGCATACTCACAGCGAACGTCACTGGTCGCGGAACCGGACGATCTTCACGAACTCCTCCGGGTCCAGCGCCGCGCCGCCGATCAGGGCGCCGTCGACGTCGGGCTGGGCCATGATCGCCGCGATGTTGCCGGACTTCACCGAGCCGCCGTACTGGATGCGGACCTTGTCGGCCAGCTCCTGCGAGTACAGCTCCGCGAGGCGGCCGCGGATGGCACCGCAGACCTCCTGCGCGTCCTCGGGGGTGGCGACCTCGCCGGTCCCGATCGCCCAGACGGGCTCGTACGCGATCACGATGGACTCGACCTGCTCGGCCGGGACGTCCTTGAGGCCGCCGTCGACCTGGGCCAGCGTGTACGGCACCTGCTGGCCGGCCTTGCGGATGTCCAGGCCCTCGCCGACGCACAGGATCGGGGTGATCCCGTTGCGGTAGGCGGCCTTGACCTTGGCGTTGCAGACCTCGTCGTTCTCGGCGTGGTACTGGCGGCGCTCGCTGTGGCCGACGGCCACGTACGTGCACTGCAGCTTGGACAGCATCGGGCCGGAGATCTCGCCGGTGTAGGCACCGGAGTCCTGCGCCGAGATGTCCTGGGCGCCGTACTTGATCTTCAGCTTGTCGCCGTCGACCAGGGTCTGGACCGAGCGGAGGTCGGTGAAGGGCGGCAGGACCGCGACCTCGACGGCGTCGAAGTCCTTGTCGGCCAGGGCGAAGGCGAGCTTCTGGGTGTGGGCGATGGCCTCAAGGTGGTTGAGGTTCATCTTCCAGTTGCCCGCCATCAGCGGGGTACGCGTGGTCATACGGGTTCAGACCTCCAGTGCGGCGAGGCCGGGGAGCGTCTTGCCCTCGAGGTATTCGAGGGAGGCGCCGCCACCGGTAGAGATGTGGCCGAAAGCGTTCTCGTCGAAGCCGAGCGTGCGCACGGCCGCGGCCGAGTCGCCACCGCCGACGACGGTGAAGGCGTTGCTGTCGACGAGGGCCTGCGCGATGGCGCTGGTGCCTCCGGCGTAGTCGGGGTGCTCGAAGACGCCCACGGGACCGTTCCAGAAGACGGTCTCCGCGTCGGTGATCTTCGACGCGTACAGCTCACGGGTCCTGGGACCGATGTCCAGACCCTCCTTGTCGGCGGGGATCTTGTCCGCGTCGACGGTGATGAACTCGGCCGGGGTCTTGCCCTTGAGGTCGGGGAAGTCCTTGGAGGCCAGGATGTCGACGGGGAGGACCAGCTCGACGCCGGTTTCCTCGGCCCGCTCCATGTACTCCTTGACGACGTCCACCTGGTCCTTCTGGAGCAGGGAGATGCCGACCTCGTAGCCCTTGGCGTAGAGGAAGGTGTAGGCCATGCCGCCGCCGATCAGGATGCGGTCGGCCTTGCCGAGCAGCTCGTCGATGACGGCGAGCTTGTCGGAGACCTTGGCGCCGCCGAGGATGACCACGTACGGGCGCTTCACGTCGGCGGTCAGCTTCTTCAGGACGCCGACCTCGGTGGCGATGAGGTAACCGGCCGCGTGCGGGAGGCGCGCGGGCAGGTCGAAGACCGAGGCGTGCTTGCGGTGGACAGCGCCGAAGCCGTCACCGACGTAGACGTCGGCCAGCTCGGCGAGCTGGTCCGCGAAGGCACCGCGCTCGGCGTCGTCCTTCGAGGTCTCACCGGCGTTGAAGCGGAGGTTCTCGATGACGGCCACCTGGCCGTCGGCGAGCGCCGCGACGGTCTCCTTGGCGGAGGCGCCGACGGTGTCGGTGGCGAAGGCGACGTCCGCACCGAGCAGCTCACCGAGGCGGGTCGCGGCCGGGGCGAGCGAGAAGGCCGGGTCCGGGGCGCCCTTGGGGCGGCCCAGGTGGGAGGCCACGACCACGCGGGCGCCGGCCTCGGCGAGCTTCGCGATGGTGGGCTGGACGGCGCGGATGCGGCCGTCGTCGGTGATGGCGCCGCCCGCGAGCGGCACGTTGAGGTCGGCGCGGACGAAGACCCGCTTGCCGGAGACACCTTCGGCGAGAAGTTCGTCGATCGTCTTCATATGTGTTTCTACTCCTTTTCCCATGGGCTTGCGGCCCCTGCGGGGGGGCGAGAGGGACGAGGCAGACAACAGGGCCCGTGCGGCGCTTCGTCGCGCAGCCCGGACCCTGTTGCTCACATTGTGGTGCCTTGCCCTACGTGCTTAGAGCTGACCGCCGACGAAGACGGTCAGGTCGACGAGACGGTTGGAGTAGCCCCACTCGTTGTCGTACCAGCCGATGACCTTGACGTTCTTGCCCTGGACCATGGTCAGGGAGGAGTCGAAGGTGCAGGAGTACGGCCAGTTCACGATGTCGGAGGAGACGATCGCGTCCTCGGTGTAGTCGAGGATGCCCTTGAGCTGGCCCTCGGCTGCCTTCTGGAAGGCGGTGTTGACCTCGTCCTTGGTGACTTCGCGCTCGAGCTCGATGACGAGGTCGGTGACGGAGCCGGTGGGAACCGGGACGCGCATCGCGATGCCGTCGAGCTTGCCCGCCAGCTCCGGGATGACCAGCGCGGTGGCCTTGGCGGCACCGGTGGTGGTCGGGATGATGTTCTCGGCGGCGGCGCGGGCGCGGCGCAGGTCCGAGTGCGGGAAGTCCAGGATGCGCTGGTCGTTCGTGTACGCGTGGACCGTCGTCATCATGCCCTTGACGATGCCGAAGTTCTCGAGGAGGACCTTGGCCATCGGCGCCACGCAGTTGGTGGTGCAGGAGGCGTTGGAGATGACGTGGTGGTTGGCCGCGTCGTACTTGTCCTGGTTGACGCCCATCACGATCGTGATGTCCTCGTCCTTGGCCGGAGCCGAGATGAGGACCTTCTTCGCGCCCGCGGCGATGTGCTTGGCGGCGTCGGCCTTCTTGGTGAAGATGCCGGTCGACTCGATGACGATGTCGGCACCCAGCTCACCCCAGGGGAGGTTCGCGGGGTCGCGCTCGGCGAAGGTCTTGAAGGTGTTGCCGCCGACCGTGATGGTGTCGGCGGTGTGGGAGACCTCGTGCTTGAGGCGGCCCAGGATCGTGTCGTACTTGAGCAGGTGGACAAGCGTCGCATTGTCAGTCAGGTCGTTGACACCGACGATCTCGATGTCCGCTCCCTGCTCAAGGAGCGCCCGGAAGTAGTTGCGGCCAATTCGGCCAAAACCGTTGATGCCTACGCGGATCGTCACGAACCGATCTCCTCGTTGGTGCGCCGGTAAGTCCGCCGGCGAGCTGTATGGGAAGTCCCCGACCGCTTACGACCCTACCTCTCTGTGAGCTTCCGGGTGACATCGGCCGGGGCCGGACACGCCCCGAGGCCCCGTGGCGAACAGCCAGGCACGGGACCTCGGGACTTTGGTCCCCGTCACTCAGGGTGAGTGGCGGGCGGGCCGCTGATCAGCGGTTCAGGGATCGAAGCGCCTTACCGACGAGTACGGCACGGTCGGCCGGTGCCGGCAGGTGCTCCAGGCCGAAGCCGAGGAGCACCGTGTCACGCGTAGTGACCGCCGCATAGGACTTGAACAGCTCCCCGGACCGGGACCAATCGCCCGGAACGTCGGGACTTCCGGCAGGTGCGCCCTGAGCGGTCCAGGCCCCGAGCGAGGTCTCGAAGCCCTCGACGGTCCGGTCGGCTCCACCCACGTTCAGGCGCGCCTCGTCCGCGAAGACACCGCGACCGCCCGAACCGGGGTCGGTGATGTAGGAGAGCGAGACCTCGACGCTCTTGCCCGCGTAGGCGCTCAGGTCGAAGGAGACCTGCTTCCAGCCGCCGGAGGAGCCGGTGAGGCTGTTCCAGGCCCCGCTCGTGCCCTGCGGGGTGCAGCCGCCGGCGTCGAGGGTGAGGTAGCGGCGCAGGAACGGGTGGCCGTTGACGAAGAAGCCGCCGCCGCACTCCTCCGGGACGGCGGTGGAGCTCAGACCGCCCGCCTCCGGCAGGGTGGTCCAGTCGTCCCCGCCGACGGTGTGGGACTCCAGGACCGCGTGGTCGTAGCCCTCTTCGGTGTTCCAGTTCAGGGCCATCTTGAGCTGCGGCTTGTCGGCCGCGGCGACGCCGGTCAGGTCGATGGTGCGGGTCAGGCGCTTCCAGTCGTCGTCGACGTGGGTGGCCGAGGCCATCCCGGTGCCGGCGTAGGGCGCGTACGGGTTCACGACCCCGGCGTACTGGCCGGCCTGCGCGCTCTTGAACTGCGGGAACTGCGCGGGGGCCAGGGTCTCGGAGGTCACCGTGTAGGACCCGGGAGCGTTGAGCGGGTTGCCCGCCGCGTCCCCGAGGCCGCCCTTGGCCCCGGCGAGGGGGCCCGCGCCGGTGAACCCGGTGGGTCCGCTGACGCTCGCCCGGCCGTAGGCGCCGAGCCAGTACTGGCTGAAGTCGTCGGTGACGGCGCGGCCGACCTGGGCGTTGCCGCCCGCCAGCTCACCGGCCTCGATCAGCTTGCCGCCCTCGTTCAGGAAGTCGCGCACCGCCAGCTGCGTGGCGCCGCCGGGGGTCTTGGCCCCGGTGTAGTGGACGGCCGTACGGAAGTGGGAGAGGACGCCCAGGTGGTGCGGCGCTCCCTGGACGGCGACGTCCCAGACGGCCGCGGACCTGCCGTTGGCTCGCAGTGCGTCGACGTACGTCTGGGCCTGCCGGGCCGCGGCGCCCTCCTCGGCGATCACCAGGACGTCCGCGTGCGGCCGCTCGGCCACCGTGTACGTGAAGTGCTCGCTGGAGACCTGCTTGCCCGAGGAGCGGTCGCGGCCGGTGAACCAGACCTCGACCTTGTCGCCCGGTTTGGCGCCGTCCACCTTGGCCCGGTACTCGTCGAACCAGTTGTTGTCGTCGCCGCCGTAGACGTCCCCGCCCTTCCAGGCCTTGAGGTCCTCGTCGTGCGTCCGGCCGCCGTTGACGCGGAAGTTGAGCTCCTTGTCCTGGAGCGCCTTGCGGGCCGTGACGGAGACCGTCTGGTCCTCACCGCGGGTCACGTAGGAAGTGGTGAAGGGGTCCAGGGTGAAGTCCGCGGCGCTCAGGCCCAGGGAGGACGCGGGCCGGTCCGGGTGTGCGGCGCTCTCGCCGACCGCGAGGGCGAAGGGGATGTTCTTGGCGAACTCCGCCTGGATGAGCTTCTCGTCGTCCGGGAAGTTGAAGCCGGAGAGGCAGTCCTCGGGCTTCCACCGGTCGTTCGGGTCGCTCTCGGAGGCCGTCTGGCAGGTGGTCATCTCCGGCGTGAACATCATGACGCCGTTGACGTTGGAGGCGTGGCCGTCGGCCTCGCCGTTGGTCGTGTACAGCTCGGAGGAGACCTGCGGGTAGTAGCCCGGGACGGCCGGGTTCTCCGGGGTGCCGGCCAGCGCCTTGTAGGCGATGTCGTCCGGGGTGGGGGTGGCCACCTGCCAGCCCACGCCGTAGAGCAGCAGTTCGGCGGCGGAGTGGTAGTTGACGGCGTAGTCGAAGCCGATGCGCTTCTCGAAGCGGTCGAGGGCGACGGTCTCGGGCTCGGAGGACGCCTTGGGGCCGCGGTAGGTCTCGCTCGACTGGTTCGGGGAGGAGCCCTCGTCGTCGTAGCCCCACTTGTAGGGGAAGTTGCGGTTGAGGTCGATGCCGTCGCCTGCGGTGATCTTGCCGTCGCCGTTGTTGTCGCGCAGGTTCTTGCGCCACAGCCGCTGGCCGTCGGGAGCGTGCGTGTAGTCGTACCCGTCGGGGTTGGCGGAGAGCAGGAACCACAGTTCGGTGGAGTCCACCAGCTTGGTGATCCGCTGGTCCTTGCCGTAGTTGTCCAGGGTGTGGTGCATCAGCCGCCGGGTCATCTCGGGGGTGATCCACTCGCGGGCGTGCTGGTTGGACATGTAGAGCACGGACGGCTTGTCGCCGTCCTTGGTCTTCTTGGCGTTCTTGGTGACCTTGAGGGCGAGGATGTCCTTGCCCTGGACGGTCTTGCCGATGGAGACGACCTTGGTGAGGCCCGGGTTGGCCTGTGCGGTCCGCAGGATCTCCTCCTGGAGGCCGCCCTTGCCGCTGTACGGGCGGAAGACCCCGTCGCCCGCGGCCTCGGCGCGGGCCGCGGCTTTGTCCGGGACCTTGTGCTCGGCGAGCTTGACGCCCCGGGCGGCCAGTTCCCTGGCCTGGTCGCCGGTGAGGAAGAGCTCGACCTTGGCGGTCCCGGTGTCGGGTGCGCGTTCGGAGAGCTCGTGGGCGTCCTGGCCGGCGGCGAGGATCAGCGGAACCTGTTCCTTGGTGATGTCGGCGTCGTAGACCCGCACCTCGTCGGCAGCGGTGTTCCCGGCCGGCGCGGGCAGATTCTGGGCCGCCGCGGGCAGCGCGGCCAGTGTGGTTCCGAAGACGAGTGCGCTTGCGGCGAGGATCGATCTCGCGCGGTGCCTCATGTGCCCCCCTGGGCGTCGTCTGCCACGAAAGCTTCGGACGACAGGCTCACGATCAGCCCATGCTCATGTCAATGGGGCGTACCGGGAAGAGGCCCGCACGAGTGAGCGCGCGGGCCCCTTCCGGCCTACCGGCCACAGCACTAGCCGGCCATGTTGTCGGCCATTTCCTCGCTGAGGTCGAGGTTCGACTCGGTGCCCGGGATGCCGAGGTCCTGGGCCCGCTTGTCGGCCATCGCCAGCAGGCGGCGGATACGGCCCGCGACGGCGTCCTTGGTCAGCGGCGGGTCGGCGAGGGCGCCCAGCTCCTCCAGGGAGGCCTGCTTGTGCTCCATGCGCAGCCGTCCGGCCGCGGCGAGGTGCTCGGGGACCTCCTCGCCGAGGATCTCCAGCGCACGCTGCACCCGGGCTCCGGCGGCCACCGCGGCGCGCGCCGAGCGGCGCAGGTTGGCGTCGTCGAAATTGGCGAGGCGATTGGCGGTGGCGCGGACCTCGCGCCGCATCCGCCGCTCCTCCCAGGCCAGCACCGAGTCGTGGGCGCCGAGCCGGGTCAGCAGGGCGCCGATCGCGTCGCCGTCCCGCACGACGACCCGGTCCACGCCGCGGACCTCGCGCGCCTTGGCCGCGATGGAGAGGCGACGGGCGGCGCCGACCAGCGCCAGGGCGGCCTCCGGGCCGGGGCAGGTGACCTCCAGGGAGGAGGAGCGGCCCGGCTCGGTGAGCGAGCCGTGGGCGAGGAAGGCCCCGCGCCAGGCCGCCTCGGCGTCACAGGTGGCCCCGGAGACCACCTGCGGGGGAAGACCCCGGATGGGGCGGCCGCGGCCGTCCACGAGGCCGGTCTGGCGGGCCAGCTGGTCGCCGCCGGCGACGACCCGGACGACGTACCGGTTGCCGCGGCGCAGTCCGCCGGGAGCCATGATCACCAGGTCCGAGGAGTGCCCGAAGATCTCCAGGATGTCCTTGCGCAGGCGGCGGGCCGCGATCCCCGCGTCCAGCTCCGCCTCGATCACGATCCGTCCGCTCACCAGGTGCAGCCCGCCCGCGAACCGAAGGATCGCCGAGACCTCCGCCTTCCTGCAGCAGGTGCGGGTGACGGGGAGGCGGGCGATCTCATCCTTCACCGCGGGCGTCATCGCCATGGGCCGATCCTTCCATGCATCCGAAAAATACGGTCGTACGCGGCGGCGAGCAGCTCCGGATCATGCTTCGGAGAACCGTCTTCCCTGGCCACGGGCGCCAGCTCGACCGCGGCACCGAACCGTTTTGCGGCATCGGCGAGTGACTCGCGGTCGGGCACGGCGGCCTCGTCGGCCAGCACCACGTCCAGGGCGAGTTTAGGGGCGTGTCGGGCCAAAACCTCCAAATGACGCTGCGGAGAGAAGCCCTCTGTTTCACCGGGTTGCGGAGCGAGGTTCAGCGAGAGGACCCGCCGGGCCTTGGTCTCGACGAGCGCGTCGAGCAGTTGCGGCACCAGCAGGTGGGGGATGACGGAGGAGAACCAGGACCCCGGGCCGAGCACCACCCAGTCGGCGTCCAGCACTGCCGCGACGGCCTCCGGCACGGCCGGCGGGTCGCTCGGCACGACCTGTACGGAGAGCACCTCGCCGGGCGTGAGCGCCACCGTGGCCTGCCCGCGCACGGTGTCCACCTCCTCGGGCCGGGCCGGGTCGTGGCCCTTGACCAGCGCCTGGAGCTCCAGCGGAACCGCCGACATCGGCAGTACGCGGCCCTGCGCGCCCAGCAGCCTGCCGACCAGGTCCAGGGCCTGGACGGGGTCGCCGAGCTGTTCCCAGAGGGCGACGATCAGCAGGTTGCCGACCGCGTGCCCGTGCAGGTCGCCCTGGGACTGGAAGCGGTGCTGGATGACCCGGGCCCAGGTCTGTCCCCAGTCGTCGTCCCCGCACAGCGCGGCCAGCGCCTTGCGCAGGTCGCCGGGCGGCAGTACGCCGAGCTCCTCGCGCAGGCGTCCGCTGGAGCCGCCGTCGTCGGCGACGGTGACCACCGCGGTGAGGTCGCCGGTGATCCGCCGCAGGGCGGCGAGGGAGGCCGACAGACCCATGCCGCCGCCCAGCGCCACGACCTTGGGTGCGACCACCTTGGGGACCGCGCCGCGGCGCAGGCCGGTACGGCTCGCGCCGTCCTCGGCCCGGCCGGAGGTGAGCCGTCGCAGGCGGCGCAGCCTCAGGGTGCGTCCGGTCACTCGCGCCCCATGTCCCTGTGGACGACGACGGTCTCGACCCCTTCGGAGGCGAGGCGGGCGGCGAGCTTCTCGGACATGGCGACGCTGCGGTGCTTGCCACCCGTACAGCCGACGGCGATGGTCACGTACCGCTTGCCCTCGCGGCGGTAGCCGGTGGCGATGAGCTGGAGCAGCTCGGTGTAGCGGTCGAGGAACTCCTTGGCGCCGGGCTGGCTGAAGACGTAGCCCGACACCTCCTCGTTGAGCCCGGTGAAGGGGCGCAGCTCCGGGACCCAGTGCGGGTTGGGGATGAAGCGGCAGTCCACGACGAGGTCGGCATCGACGGGGAGGCCGTACTTGTAGCCGAAGGACATGACGGTGGCCCGCAGCTCGGGCTCCTCGTCGCCCGCGAACCGGGCGTCCATCTTGGCGCGCAGCTCGTGCACGTTGAGGCTGGAGGTGTCGATGACCAGGTCGGCGTCGCCGCGCAGCTCGCGCAGCAGGTCGCGCTCGGCGGCGATGCCGTCGACGATGCGGCCGTCGCCCTGCAGGGGGTGCGGGCGGCGGACCGACTCGAACCGGCGTACGAGCGCGTCGTCGGAGGACTCCAGGAAGACGATGCGCCGGGTGACGCCGCGGGACTCCAGGTCGGCGAGGGACTCGCGCAGGGCGTCGAAGAACTGGCGGCCCCGGACGTCGACGACGACGGCGATGCGCGCCACATTGCCCTGCGAGCGGGCGCCGAGCTCCACCATGGTGGGGATCAGCGCCGGCGGGAGGTTGTCGACGACGAACCAGCCGAGGTCTTCCAGGCACTTGGCCGCGGTGCTGCGGCCGGCCCCGGACATCCCGGAGATGATCACCAGCTCGGGGATGGCCGCCTCGGCGGTATCGCCGGGCTCCACTGTCAGGCCCGTACTCACCTGTGCTCCGTCTCGGTCGTGCGCGGTCTCGTGCTCGGTCTCGTGCTCGGTCTCGTGCTCGGACTCGTGCTGGGTCATTGCTCGGTCCCCCGTTCGGACGATGCCCCCGCCGGCGCGGGGGTCTCATCCTCAATGATCTCTCCTGTCGCCATGTTGACGGCAGGACCGGCGGGAACCGCGCGGGCGAGGGCCGCGGCCACGGTCTCCGCCGTCTTGCGGCCTATGCCCGGGACCTCGCAGATCTGGTCGATTGTCGCCTGTCTCAGCTTTTTCACCGAACCGAAGTGCTTGATCAGGGCCTGCTTGCGGCTCTCGCCGAGGCCGGGCACCTCGTCCAGCGGGCCCGATGTGAAGCGCTTGGCGCGCTTGTTGCGCTGGTACTGGATGGCGAACCGGTGGGCTTCGTCACGGACCCGCTGGAGCAGGTAGAGGCCCTCGCTGGTGCGGGGCAGCACGACGGGGTCGTCCTCGCCCGGCAGCCAGACCTCCTCCAGCCGCTTGGCCAGGCCGCACACGGCCACGTCGTCCACGCCGAGCTCCTCCAGGGCCCGCTTGGCGGCGGCGACCTGCGGCTGCCCGCCGTCGACCACGACGAGCTGGGGCGGGTAGGCGAAGCGCTTGGGGCGGCCGTCCTCCTCCGGGGCCTCGCCGTCAGCGCCGGGTTCGGGCGACCACTCCCCCGTCTTCAGCTTCTCCTGGAGGTAGCGGCGGAAGCGGCGGGAGACCACCTCGTGCATGGAGCGGACGTCGTCCTGTCCCTCGAACGACTTGATCTGGAAACGCCGGTATTCGCCCTTGCGGGCGAGGCCGTCCTCGAAGACGACCATCGAGGCCACCACGTCGTCGCCCTGGAGGTGGGAGATGTCGAAGCACTCGATGCGCAGCGGCGCGCTGTCCAGCTCCAGTGCCTCGGCGATCTCCTCCAGCGCCCGGGAGCGGGTGGTGAGGTCGCTGGCCCGCTTGGTCTTGTGCAGGACGAGGGACTGCTGGGCGTTGCGGTGGACGGTCTCCATGAGGGCCTTCTTGTCCCCGCGCTGCGGGATGCGCAGGCTGACCTGGGAGCCGCGGCGCTCGGCCAGCCACTCGGTGAGCGCGGGCGTGTCCTCCGGGAGCGCCGGGACCAGTACCTCCTTGGGGACGGCCTCGCCCTTCTCCTCGCCGTAGAGCTGCTGGAGGGCGTGCTCGACGAGTCCGGCCGTGTCGACGGCCTCGACCTTGTCGGTGACCCAGCCGCGCTGGCCGCGGACGCGGCCGCCGCGGACGTGGAAGATCTGAACGGCGGCTTCGAGCTCGTCCTCGGCGACCGCGATCAGGTCGGCGTCGGTGGCGTCGGCGAGGACGACGGCGTTCTTCTCCATGGCCCGGCGCAGGGCCCCCAGGTCGTCGCGCAGCCGGGCGGCCTTCTCGTACTCCATGTCCTCGGCGGCCTCGTGCATCCGCCCTTCGAGGCGGGAGAGGTAGGTGCCGGTGCGCCCAGCCATGAAGTCGCAGAAGTCCTCCGCCAGTTCGCGGTGCTCCTCGGGGGTGACCCGGCCGACGCAGGGTGCGGAGCACTTGCCGATGTAGCCGAGCAGGCAGGGGCGGCCGATCTGGGCGGAGCGCTTGAACACCCCGGCGGAGCAGGTGCGTACGGGGAAGACGCGCAGCATCAGGTCGACGGTCTCGCGGATGGCCCAGGCGTGCCCGTAGGGACCGAAGTAGCGCACGCCCTTCTTCTTGGGGCCGCGCATGACCTGGACCCGGGGGAACTCCTCGTTCATGGTGACGGCGAGGGAGGGGTAGCTCTTGTCGTCGCGGTACTTGACATTGAACCGGGGGTCGAACTCCTTGATCCAGGAGTACTCCAGCTGGAGCGCCTCGACCTCGGTGGAGACGACCGTCCACTCGACGGAGGCGGCCGTGGTCACCATCGTGGCGGTACGCGGGTGCAGCCCGGCGAGGTCCTGGAAGTAGCTGGCCAGGCGTTGGCGCAGGCTCTTGGCCTTCCCGACGTAGATCACCCGGCGGTGTTCGTCGCGGAATTTGTAGACCCCCGGGGAGTCGGGGATCTGTCCAGGCTTGGGGCGGTAGCTGGAAGGGTCGGCCATGCCAACCACCCTACTGGCGGGGTGCGACAACCGGACCGTTACCCCGCCCCGCCCCGCCCCGCGGCGACGGGGGTGCGTCCCGGGCGGGACGCACCCCCGGTGGGGACGCGCGGCGCGGGCCGGACCCGGCGGCGGGGCCGGCCGGTGCGGTGGGGGCCGCGCGCTGCCGTTCGCAGGCCCGGCCCGGGGGCCGCTTTCGCGGACGCGCCCCGGGCCTGACGTCCCGTGGGCGGGCGCCGGGGTCGCCGGCGCCCGCCCGTGGGGTGGAGCCCGATGCTCAGGCCCCCACCCGGGCCCGGCGCGACCTGCGCACCACGAGCGTGCCCAGCGCCCCGAGGGCGAGCGCGCCGGCCGCGGCGCCGGCGGCCGCGGGCACGGCCCGGTCGGCATCCGCTCCGCCCCCGGCCCCGGCCGCCAGGGCCGCGCCGTCCGCACCGGTCTGCGGATCGGCGTAGCCGCCGGCCTTGCCGCCCTTGGCGTAGGCGGAGCCGGGGAGCTTGTCGCCGTAGGCCTTGGTGACCCGGGCGCGGTAGGCGGTCAGGGTCGTGCCCCGCTCGCCCACCGCCCGTACGGCGTCCTCGTCCAGCGGCAGCACCCGGCTGCCCTGGGCCACGTACCAGGCGTCGATCTGCGGCTCCCGGAACACGGTGCCGCCGGGGAGTTTGGCGGCGCCGAGCTGTGCGTAGCGGAACTCGTCGTCGCCGGTGGCGATGTTCACCACCTGCCAGCCCGCCTCGGTCTTGGCGGTCCACAGGGCGGCCTGCTGGCCGTCGGAGGAGACCGCCTTGCTGGCGAGGAACTCCAGGCGGGCGACGCTCGCCCCGGGCTTGCCCGCGACGAAGTCCGGGGAGAGGTGGTTGACCGGGATCGCCTCGCCCTCGATACGGGGCTGCGCGGCGGCCAGGCCGACCTTGCCCTCCCGGGCGAAGAAGCGGGACAGCGTGGCCAGGGTGTCGGGCGCGGCCGCCGCCTGCGCGGCCGCGGCCCTGGTCTCGGCCGTGGCGGACTGGGGCTGGGGAACGGGCGCCGCCGAGGCCTGCGGAGCGAGGGCCAGAGCGGCGGTGGCGGCGAGGAGCGCGGCGGCGGCGCGCGGCGTCCGAGGTGCGTGGGCCATGGCGCTCACGCCCCGATCCGGTAGAGCGAGTGGGTCCAGGAGAAGGTGCTGTTGTCCACGTACCAGGCGTGCGAGGCCCAGTTGTAGCGGTCGCTGGAGGGCCACGGGTCGCCCCAGTAGACCCAGCTGTTGGCGGTGTCGTAGCCGTAGATGACGTGCATGTGGCCGCCGCCGTTGGACCACTGGATGCGGGTTTCGACGGGGCGGTCGGCGTTGATCTCGGTCTGCACCGTGGGGTAGCGCAGCCAGCCGGTCACGTACGACCCGGAGTTGATGCCGGCCCAGTCCAGGGCGGTCTGGACGTTGCCGAGGGAGGCCTGGTTGTTGGGGCAGTCGTAGCCCTGCTGTCGGTTGAAGGCGGCGTTGCAGAACTGGTTCTGGCTGTAGTTGCGGCCGAACCAGGTGGCGATGGTGTTGCCGCTCGCGGCCCAGCACCAGTTGGTCTTCGCTTGCGCCTGCATGGTGATGTTCAGGCGCTTGGACGAGAGAGCGCTGTCCGCGCTGTCCGGTGCGGCATCGGCGGCGGTGGCGATGCCGGTGGGCAGGGCGAGGAGCAGGGTGGTGAGGAAGGCGGCCTGGGTGAGCCGCCGGTTTCGGTTGCGCATCGCGTTCCTCCCGAGGTGGGGAGTGGGGGGTGGAGGACCGCGTCCGGACGCTGTGGAGGAGCATCGTGGTGTTGTCGCGAGCAGGTCAACACGTTTCAATACGCCGTGACATCGAGGTGTGAACGGTGGGACTGCGGTGTGAACGTCCGCCGTCCATTCACCCGGGCCCACCTGGACCCACCTGGGCCCGGGCGTCACCGCCGGGGGCATCCCGCCCCATCGTGCGTGAACGTTCACAAGAGGAGCTGCCATGCGCCCGACCGGGGACAGCACGCCCGAGCTGGCGCGCCTCCTGCGCGCCGGGCCCTTCCACCTCGCCCTGCGTGCCGCGCTCACCGCCCGCGGACTGCCCCTGCACCGCGTGCAGCACCGGCTCGCCGCCCGCGGCATCAAGGTCGGGGTGACGAGCCTGAGTTACTGGCAGCAGGGCGCCCGGCGACCTCGCCGCCCCGAGTCGCTGAAGGCCGTACAAGCGCTGGAGCAGATCCTGGAACTGCCCGACGGCACCCTGCTGCGGCTGCTCGCCGCGCCCGAGGCGACCGCCGCCGGACCCGAGGCGGGCCGGCCGTCGGCCCGCCCGTACCGGGCGCTGATCAGCGTGGGCGCGGCCGTCGAGGAGCTGCTCGTCGGCATGGAGCTGCCCGCCGACGGCGGTCTGCACACGGTCGGCCACCAGGAGAGGGTACGGATCGGACCCGCCGGGCAGCTGCTGGGCCGCGCGTCGCAGCACGTCGTACGGGCCCACCGCGACGGCATCGACCGGTACGTGGCCGTGCACCACGGCGACCCCGGCTGCGACCCGGCCCGGGTACGGGTGCGGGCCGACGAGAACTGCCGGACGGGGCGGGTGCGCTGGCACCGCGAGGCCGGGGTGGTCGTCGCCGAGCTCCTCTTCGACGCCAGGCTGCGCGCCGGGGACACGTACGTCTTCGGCTACGGCTTCGAGGACGGCACCGGCGGCCGCAGCGCCGAGTACGTGCGCGGCTTCGCCTACACGGGCGGGCAGTACGTGCTCCAGGTCCGCTTCGACGAGGCGGCCCTGCCGGTGCGCTGCCGGCGCTTCAGCCGGACGGCGCCGGGCGCGCCGCCGGGGCAGGTCTCGGACCTGACGCCGAGCGGGCGGCACCGGGCGGTGCACCTGGTCGAGCCGTGCGTGGGGCGCGGGATCCTCGGGATCGCCTGGGACTGGGAGTGAGCCCGGCGGCAGACCGGCGGCAGCCCGGCGGCCCCTCGGCGGCCCCTCGGCTAGCCGGCGATGATCTTGCCGCCCTCGACCTTGACCGGGACCTCGGGCAGCGGGTCGGTGGCCGGGCCGCGCAGCACCTTGCCGGTCGTCACGTCGAAACGGCTGCCGTGGCACGGGCAGTTGCCCTCACCCTCGACGATCTTGTCCAGGACGCAGCCCGCGTGGGTGCACTGCGCGCTGAAGGCCTTGTACTGACCGGCTTCCTTGCAGCTGACGACGAGCTTCGACTTCCGGAACAGCGTGGCGCCGCCGACCGGGACCTCGCTCGCGGCGCCCAGCTCCACCGGTTCGGCGGGGACCGCCGGGGCGCCGGCGGCGGTGCCGGTCCCGGTCCCGGTCCCGGTGGAACAGGCCGCGAGGGTCAGTCCGGCCCCGGCGGCCCCGGCGAGCGCGGCAGCGCCCTTGAGGACGGTACGGCGGGCCGGGGGCACCTCCCAGGGGTAGCTGGGGGAAGACTGCGACGCGGACATGGGGCTCCCTGACGTTCGGCGTTCTCGACGGCTGCCCCCGACGGCTGCCGGGTTCTCGACGCGGTGTTCGGCCCACCCGACGATACCGCCGCCCGATGGGATACCTTCCCCCGCGTGATCGTCGTCGGCGGAGAAGCCCTGATGGACCTGGTGCCCGTGGCGCAGCCGCCGGGCGCGCTGCTGCCCCGGCCGGGCGGCGGACCGTACAACACCGCCCTCGCGCTCGGCAGGCTCGGGGCGCAGGTCGCCTTCTGCTCCCGGGTCTCGGCGGACGGCTTCGGCGAGAGCCTGCTGTCCGGGCTGCGGGCGGCCGGGGTCGACCTGTCGCTGGTGCAGCGCGGCCCGGAGCCGACCACCCTCGCCGTGCCCTCGCTGGCCCCGGACGGGTCGGCCGCGTACGGCTTCTACGTCGAGGGCACGGCGGACCGGCTGTTCGAGCTGCCGCCCGCGCTGCCCGCCGGGGTACGGGCCCTCGCGCTCGGCACCTGTTCGCTCGTGCTGGAGCCCGGGGCGAGCGCGTACGAGGCCCTGCTGCGCCGGGAGTCCGGGCGCGGGCTGCTGACCCTGCTCGACCCCAACATCCGGCCGGCGCTGATCGCGGACCCCCCGGCGTACCGCTCGCGCTTCCTGGAGTGGCTGCCGTACGTGTCGGTGCTCAAGCTGTCGCAGGAGGACGCGGCGTGGCTGGGCGGCCGGGTGTCCGACTGGCTGGCGGCGGGGCCCTCGGCGGTGGTGCTGACCCGGGGCGCGGCGGGCCTGACGGTGTGGACGCGGGGCGGCGCGGAGCACTCCGCGGCGGCGCGCCGGGTGGCGGTGGCCGACACGATCGGCGCGGGCGACACGGTGAACGCGGCGCTGCTGCACCGTCTTTCGGGCCCTGCCGGTTCGTCGGACCCGGCCGACTCCGCCGACTCCGCCGACTGGCCCGACGTACTGGCCTACGCCGCCCACGCTGCCGCGCTGACGTGCACGCGGCCGGGCGCGCAGCCGCCGTACGCGGCGGAGCTCTGACGCTTCGACCCGCGCTCCACCGGCCCGCGAGCCGGCGGCCTCGCGCGCGATGGCACCCTGAGGGCGAAACAGGGGTGAGCCACCGCTCATCCACCCCTCTGGTCCGGGAGCTCAGGGATGAAGATCACGGTGTTCGGAGCCACGGGCGGCGTCGGCCGCGAGGTCGTCCGGCAGGCGCTGGCGGCGGGCCACGACGTGACGGCAGTGGTCCGCGATCCGGCCCGGCTGGGCGTGCCGGCGCACGACGGGCTGGAGGTGGCCGTGGTGCCCGACCTCACCGACGCGCAGGCCCTCGTCCCGCTCCTGGCGGGCCGCGACGCGGTGATCTCCGCCCTGGGCGCGGGCACCAACAAGCAGGCCAAGCGCAGCCCGGTCACCGGCCCCGCGGTACGGGCCATCCTCGCGGCGATGGACCGCGCGGGCGTGAGCCGCCTGGCGGCGGTCAGCGCGGCGCCCGTCGGCCCGGACGTCCCGAGCGACGGCGTGATCGCCCGGAAGGTGCTCCTGCCCGTCCTGCGGCGGGCCCTGCGCGACCTGTACGCGGACCTGGCGGTCATGGAGACGGCGATCGGCGCGAGCAGCGCCGAGTGGACGGTGATCCGCCCGCCGCGCCTGCTGAACAAGCCGCGCACCGGCAACTACCGCCGGGTGATCGGCGCCAACGTCCCCGACGCCCGCACCATCTCCCGCGCGGACGTCGCGGACGCCCTCCTGACCACCCTGACCGACCCGACAACGAAGAACCAGGCGGTAGGCATCGCGTCCTGAAATCCAGCCCCGCCGGCGTTTGAGGCGCGGGGCCCGGGGCGGAGCCCCGGCAAGGCGTCGCACGCGACGAGGGGGCCCGGCCGCCAGGCCGAGCCCCCTCCCGCCCAAGCCGAGCGCAGCGACTACGCCTTGCGGGCCCGCGCCGTCGCCTTCTTGGCCGGAGCCGCCTTCTTCACCGCGGCGACCGCCTTCTTCGCGGCCACCGCCTTCTTCGCCGGGGCCTTCTTCGCCGCGGTCCGCACCGGAGGCGCCCCCGCGTCGGAGATGCGGTCCGCCCCCAGGATGTCCCGCAGGAACTTGCCGGTGTGGCTCGCGCCCACCGACGCCACCTGCTCGGGGGTGCCCTCCGCGACGACGAGTCCGCCGCCGTAGCCGCCCTCGGGGCCCATGTCCACGACCCAGTCCGCCGTCTTGACGACATCGAGGTTGTGCTCGATGACGATCACCGTGTTGCCCTTGTCCACCAGGCCGGACAGCACCTTGATCAACTTGGAGATGTCCTCGAAGTGCAGGCCCGTCGTCGGCTCGTCCAGGACGTAGACCGTCCGGCCCGTCGAGCGCTTCTGGAGCTCCGAGGCCAGCTTCACGCGCTGCGCCTCACCGCCCGACAGGGTCGGCGCCGACTGCCCGAGCCGCACGTACCCGAGGCCGACCTCATTGAGCGTGCGCAGGTGGCGGGCGATCGTCGGGACGGCCTCGAAGAAGTCCAGCGCCTCCTCGATCGGCATGTTCAGGACTTCCGCGATGGACTTGCCCTTGTAGTGGACCTCCAGCGTCTCCCGGTTGTACCGGTCGCCGTGGCACACCTCGCAGGGGACGTAGACGTCCGGCAGGAAGTTCATCTCGATCTTGATCGTGCCGTCGCCGGAGCAGTTCTCGCACCGGCCGCCCTTCACGTTGAAGGAGAAGCGGCCCGGCAGATAGCCGCGCACCTTCGCCTCCATCGTCTCCGCGAAGAGCCTGCGCACGTGGTCGAAGACACCGGTGTACGTCGCCGGGTTCGACCGCGGCGTGCGTCCGATCGGCGACTGGTCGACATGCACGACCTTGTCGACCAGGTCGTCCCCGTCCACCCGCGTGTGCCGCCCCGGCACCGAGCGGGCGCCGTTCAGCTCGCGCGCCAGGTGCGTGTAGAGGATGTCGTTGACGAGAGTGGACTTGCCCGAACCCGACACACCGGTGACCGCGGTGAGCACACCCAGCGGGAAGGACACGTCGATGTCCCGCAGGTTGTTCTCCTTGGCGCCGTGGACGGTCAGCTTGCGCTCTCCGTTCACGGGACGGCGTACGTCCGGCAGCGGGATGGACCGCTTGCCCGACAGGTACTGGCCCGTCATCGAATCGGGGTTCTTCAGCAGGTCCTTCAGTGAACCGCTGTGCACCACCTTGCCGCCGTGCTCGCCCGCGCCCGGACCGATGTCCACGACCCAGTCGGCCACCTTGATGGTGTCCTCGTCGTGCTCGACCACGATCAGGGTGTTGCCCATGTCCCGCAGCCGCACCAGCGTCTCGATCAGCCGGTGGTTGTCCCGCTGGTGCAGGCCGATGGAGGGCTCGTCCAGTACGTACAGCACGCCGACGAGGCCGGAGCCGATCTGCGTGGCCAGCCGGATGCGCTGCGCCTCGCCGCCCGAGAGGGTGCCGGCGGCGCGGTTCAGCGAGAGGTAGTCCAGGCCGACGTCCACGAGGAAGCGGAGCCGCTCGTTGACCTCCTTGAGGACGCGCTCGGCGATCTTCTTGTCGCGGGCGTCGAGGCGCATCTGCCCCAGGAACTCCGCGCACTCGCTGATCGACATCGCGGCGACCTCGGCGATGGACTTCTCCATCACCGTCACGGCGAGCACGATCGGCTTGAGCCGGGTGCCCTCACAGGTCGGGCAGGGCACCTCGCGCATGTAGCCCTCGAAGCGCTCGCGGCTGGCGTCGCTCTCGGACTCCGAGTGCCGGCGCTTGACGAACGGAACGGCGCCCTCGAAGGCCGTCGTGTACGCACGCTCCCGCCCGTAGCGGTTGCGGTAGCGGACCTCGATCTGCGTCTTGTGCCCGTACAGCAGGGCCTTCTTCGCCCGCATCGGCAGGCCGGCCCACGGGATGTCCGTACGGAAGCCGAGCTCCCCGGCGAGCGCGCCGACCAGCCGCTGGAAGTACTCCTTGGTGTGGCCGAGCGACCACGGCGAGACCGCGCCCTCGTCCAGGGACTTGTCCTCGTCCGGGATGATCAGCTCCGGGTCGACCTCCATGCGCGTACCGATGCCGGTGCACTCGGGGCAGGCGCCGAAGGGCGAGTTGAAGGAGAAGGAGCGCGGCTCCAGCTCCTCGAAGGACAGGTCGTCGTACGGGCAGTAGAGGTGCTCGGAGTACATCCGCTCACGCTCGGGGTCGCCCTCGTCGAGGTCCACGAAGTCCAGGATCACCATGCCGCCCGACAGCCCGAGGGCGGTCTCGACGGAGTCGGTGAGCCGGCGCTTGGCGCCGTCCTTGACGGTGAGGCGGTCGATGACCACCTCGATGGTGTGCTTCTCCTGCTTCTTCAGGGTGGGCGGCTCGGAGAGCTGGATGGTCTCCCCGTCCACCCGGGCCCGGCTGTAGCCCTTGGTCTGAAGATCGGCGAAGAGGTCCACGAACTCGCCCTTGCGCTCGCGCACGAGCGGCGAGAGCACCTGGAAGCGGCTGCCCTCCGGGAGCGCGAGCACCTTGTCGACGATCGCCTGGGGCGACTGCCGCGAGATCGGGCGGCGGCACTCGGGGCAGTGCGGCTTGCCGATGCGCGCGAAGAGCAGGCGGAGGTAGTCGTAGACCTCGGTGATGGTGCCCACGGTGGAGCGCGGGTTGCGCGAGGTGGATTTCTGGTCGATCGAGACGGCCGGGGAGAGGCCCTCGATGAAGTCCACGTCGGGCTTGTCCATCTGCCCGAGGAACTGGCGGGCGTACGAGGAGAGCGACTCGACGTAGCGACGCTGGCCCTCGGCGAAGATCGTGTCGAAAGCCAGGGAGGACTTGCCCGACCCGGAGAGTCCGGTGAAGACGATGAGTGAGTCGCGGGGCAGGTCGAGCGAGACGTTCTTGAGGTTGTGCTCGCGAGCGCCACGAACGATGAGACGGTCGGTCACGCCGGTCCGCACCTTTCTTGAGAGAGCGGGGGCACGGGCCCCCGTCCCAGGGTATGGGGGGCGCCTCTGCGATGGAGTTGCTGTCTGGACTACCGAGCGTATAGCACGCACATTCGATTTACGGCACTCCGCGGACCGCTTCACCCGATCGTGTGGCCCCGCACTCGGGAACCACTAGGCTCGAACCATGAATGATCATGTGCACGACCTGCGATCTGTACGTGAAGCCACGGAGCGACTGCTGACCGCGGCCGCGAAACTGGACAACGCCGCCCTGGCCGAGCAGTCACACCTGCCGGGCTGGACCCGCGGCCACGTCCTGGCACACCTCGCCCGCAACGCCGACGCCCTCGTCAACGTCTTCGAGGGGCGTCCCATGTACGAGAGCGCCACCGCCCGTGACGCCGACATCGAGCGCGACGCCGGCCGGCCCCTGGAAGAACAACTGGCGGACGTCCGTGATTCCGCGGCCCGCTTCCTCGCCACCACCGAGCCCGACCAGGACTGGTCCCGCACGGTCGAGCTGCGGGGCGGCGTCACCGACCTCGCCGCCAATGTGCCCTTCCGCCGCTGGGTCGAGGTCGATCTGCACCACGTCGACCTGAACATCGGCTACGAGCTCGCCGACCTCCCCGCCGAGTTCACCGCCCGCGAGATCGGCTTCCTCGCCGACCGCTGGTCCGGCCGCCCCGAGGTGCCCCCGGTCACGCTGAAGGCGGCCGCCGGCGACCGCACCTGGCACACCGGCGGCGCCGAGGGCACCCCCGTGACCCTCACCGGCCCCGCGGACGAGCTCCTGGGCTGGCTGGCCGGCCGCGGTCTCAAGGGAGCCCGCCTGTCCGTCGAAGGCGGCCCCCTTCCCGCCCTCCCGGCGCTCTAGGATCGAGCCATGACGTACAGCGGAGCGGTCAAGGTCGGCGGTGCCGCCGACGTGCACGAACTCGCGGACCTGATGATTTCCAAGGTCGCGGTGGGCCCCATGAACAACAACGCCTACCTGCTGCGCTGCCGGGCCACCGGCGAGCAGCTGCTGATCGACGCGGCCGCCGAGGCGGCCACGCTGCTGAACCTGATCGGCGACGACGGCATCGCCTCCGTCGTCACCACCCACCGCCACGGCGACCACTGGGGCGCCCTGCAGGAGGTCGTCGCCGCGACCGGCGCGCGGACCTACGCGGGCGCCCACGACGCCGAGGGCATTCCGGTGGCGACCGACGTGCTCGTCGCCGACGGCGACACCGTGCGCGTCGGGCGGGTCGAGCTGACCGCGCGGCACCTGGTCGGGCACACCCCCGGTTCGATCGCGCTCATCTACGACGACCCGCACGGCCACCCGCACGTGTTCACCGGCGACTGCCTCTTCCCGGGCGGCGTCGGCAACACCTGGGGCGACCCGCAGGCCTTCGCCAGCCTCATCGACGACGTCCGGACCAAGCTCTTCGGGCAGCTGCCCGACGAGGCCTGGGTCTACCCGGGCCACGGCGACGACACCACCCTCGGCGCCGAGCGGCCGCACCTGGACGAGTGGCGCGAGCGCGGCTGGTAGCGGCGGGCACGGGGCCGCGGTCAACATCGCGCGCCCCGTGCACTCCTTTCGGTCGATGCTGACCGAACGCACGTCCTGGGGGCCGGGGACGGGGTAATTGCTGCACCATGCCAAAAGCCCCTTCTCCGTCCCCCGCTCCGTCCCTCTCCCGGTCCCCCTCGATGCTGCGGCTCGCCTCGGCCTCCCTCGCCGGCACCGCGATCGAGTTCTACGACTTCTTCGTGTACGGCACCGCCGCCGCCCTGGTGCTCGGGCCGCTGTTCTTCCCGTCGTTCTCGCCCCTCGCCGGCACCCTCGCCGCCTTCGGCACCTTCGGGATCGGCTTCCTCGCCCGCCCGCTGGGCTCCGCGCTGTTCGGCCACATCGGCGACCGCCACGGCCGCCGCCCCGTGCTCCTCGGCTCCCTGCTGCTCACCGGCGTCGCCACCGTGGCCGTCGGCTGCGTGCCGACGTACGGCTCCATCGGCACGGCCGCCCCGATCCTCCTGCTCCTGCTGCGCTTCCTGCAGGGCCTGGGCCTCGGCGGCGAGTGGGGCGGCGCGGTGCTGCTGACCGCCGAGCACGCTCCCGAGGGGCGGCGCGGGCTGTGGTCGAGCTTCCCGCAGATCGGCCCGGCCGTGGGGTTCCTGCTGGCCAACGGCCTGATGCTGACCTTGTCCGCCACCCTCACCGACGGGCAGTTCCGGTCCTGGGGCTGGCGGGTGCCGTTCTGGGCGGCCGGGCTGCTGGCACTGGCCGGACTGTGGCTGCGCCGCACCGTGGAGGAGACCCCGCAGTTCCGCGCCCTCACAGAGACCGGCCGCCGGGCCGAGGCCCCGCTGGCGGAGGTCCTACGGGGCCACTGGCGGCTGCTGCTGCTCACCGGCGGGGCGCTCGCGGTCGGGTACGCCGTCTTCTACGCGGTCACCACCTGGTCCCTCGCGTACGCCACCGAGCACCTCGGGGTGCACCGCACGCCGATGCTCGCCTGCATCATGGCGGCGGTCGCGCTCAAGGGCCTGGTGACCCCCCTGGTGGCGCTGCTCGGCGACCGTCACGGCCGGCGGCCCCTGTGTCTGATCGGCTGCGCGGCCTGCGCGTTGTGGATGTTCCCCTTCGTGGCGCTGCTGCGCACGGCCGATCCGCTGCTGATGACGCTGGGCTTCGTGGGCGCCCTGTTCGGCATGGTGACGATGTTCGCGGTGGTCGGCGCGTACCTGCCGGAGCTGTACGCCCCGCGCATCCGCTGCACGGGCGCGGCCGTCGGCTACAACCTGGGCGGTGTGCTGGGCGGGGCACTGACCCCGATCGTCGCGACGGCGCTGGCGGAGGGCTCGGGTCCGCCGTGGGGCGTGGCGGCGTACCTGACGGGGGTCGCCCTCGTCTCGCTGGCCTGCTTCGCGCTGCTGCCCGAGACGAATCCGGTGCTCGTACGGGCCCGGACGGGCGCGGACGCGGTCGCGGGAACGGGGGCGGCCGAAGCGGCCGCCCCCGTATAGCTCCGCACGACGCGGATCAGGTCTCGATGCTCTCGGGGCGGGGGGGGGGGGGGGGCCCCCCCCCCCGGGGGGGGGGCCCCCGGCGGGGGGGTGTTGTTGTGCAAACAGCCCCCGCCGACGAGACCCCCGGGGAGGGGGGGGGGTGTGAA